>NZ_JAHPYX010000209.1:0-12737 GCF_019058535.1 Candidatus Borrarchaeum sp. | reverse complement strand
TCTCAATCCTTAATATATTGAGATAAAATTTGCTTAAAAAGAAGTGAAGACCTATACTCATCTAAATCTTGAGTAGCGGTGAATATAATTCATTATGTTATTGAATTATGAAAATCCATGCTTCAAAAAAAATGAGATAGTACAGAGTTAACGAGATTTCGAGCTGTCCTATCTCTTTCATTAATACGTTTTATTGCTTCATGAACCAGTTGGTTCTTTGATACCATGTATGCTCCGGATCCACTTCTTTGTAAGATATCCAGATCTACAAGACGATCTAATCGCAATTCTACATCATCATGATATCGGAAAAATCGAGCCAGAGAATCCTTTGTGTGTATTTTGTCAGTATGCCATAAAAGATGATTAATAAGGCGTTGACATTGCCTTACTTCTCGCTCGATCGCCCAAAAAGCACCCAAGAATACTCCTCCCATTAAATAGAATATATAGTGGTTATGATAGTTTTTAGATGAGCTCTTATAGTTATGCAGAGCTTTATTTAAGGGCAGCACTATTAATTCCCTATGTAGAAATAACTCTTCTTTTACAAAAATATAAAGTTTTCTAAAATAGCTTTAATTTCGCTTTAATTCAAGAAAAACATTGATCATCAATCAAACATACATTTCGTTTAATACCACGACTATTGCGTTTAATAAAACGAAGAATATATCGAAAATTTCTGCCAATACTAAACACAAGATAAATAGCAATAATCTCTTTAAACCATCTATTCGCATTAGAATAGCATTCTTATGAACGATAGGCAATTAACATAAGAAGTATTTAAATAAAGTCTAATGTAGTAGAACCTATTTAAAGTTTATAAAGAGACGCGCCTTCGCGCTCGTATAAATCGAATAGTGATTTAAAAGGAAATAGGTAAGTTTATAAGATGTTACATCTGAGGTGTTATTTCATAAACTTTAAGTTTAAGGCAGGGGCATGAGATAAATTACGCAAGAAACGATTTTTAACCTTAGATGGCTTACTAAGCGATATTACAAAAGGAAAGGGCTTGTGGCACTCGATATTTCACATTGGCAACATTATAATAAGCTTTCAATTAAGAAGATGATGTGTAAGAATGCTCTATTTTTAAAAGATTCTAACGATAAGCCTTATGGGATAGTGATTCTTAAAGATTGGAAAAGAATAATCGGGGTTAATCAAGGTTACCAAGTAGCACGTCTCCAACAGCTTGTAAAGAAAGAAGGCATTGAAAGCGATTTAAAATTCATTTTAGTTGGCAAGATGGGCTTTTCAGAGTCTATCGAAGGATTTGCTCGTAAACAGAAGATTGATTTAAAATCTGAAGCAAGTATGTGCTATGAATACCCATCATTAGGAGAATTTGTGCGCAAGCTAAAACGATCAAAGGAAAAACAAATACAAGAGGAAGAGCCAGAGGATATTGACACGCCATCTGAAGATAATATAGAAGACCTTCATTTTTCACAACGGAAAGATGCTGAAAAGGAATCCTTCTTTGATTAGAACAGAAATTTTTATCTCTTGAGCCTTTTTTTAAGCTTGATTTTTCATTTTCTATTTTAAAAATTGATTTAAAAATTGGTGGGATTTTATACTTAATTTAAAATATTCTCTTTGATAGAGTATGCCAGGTCGTAAGTTGCATTTATCTTTTGGATTCATATTTGGTTGTTTTAATGTTATACTCTCACTTTATCTAATTAAAATCGATGAAGCGGTGTTCAGCAATTCTAAATTAATGATTTTGTCATTTATAGGTCTTGGTACACTGGTTTTTATGCAAATAGCTATTGCAACGGTTGCAAGTATTTTCCCGGATTTCCTAGAACCAGCTACCTCGAAATATCACCGAGGATTCTTTCATAGTCAATTCATTTTAGCTATTTCAGGTCTGCTGATCCTCTTGATTTTTCTTGGTGCAATAATAACTTCCGATTTAGCAACAAAAATACTTTCCGTTCTCCTATCATCAATGATTCTTGGATACCTTAGCCACTTGCTATTGGATTATCCGCTACCACGTTTTACAAAGAAAAAACGGTTACATTTTTTTCAGAGATGGTGACCATTACTGGTCAGCGATGATTACTCAAAAGTTAGTTAAATAATATTGCGCTCATTTCCTTTTTAATATCCTTTTGGATTGCTCTGATTACTTTTCTAGCACTTGTTTTTGATATATAGCAGTCTCTGGTTATTCGTTCCCAGTTCAATTGAGAGAGGTTTGGCTTTGATAGAGTATCTTTAACATCTTCTCTATCACTTAGTTTAGTTTCAGAATCAATTTGAGTCGCATTTTCGATGAGTTTTTGTGCTTTGATAGTGAAGACGATTCTTGGTTTCTTCTGATCTTTCATGTTCTTCCTTTTTTCTTCTGACAGAAGACCTAGCTCTTTAAGTTTTTGGATATGGTAATAAACTGAGTGATAAGATTTCTGTAATTGATCGGCAATCGTTTTAACGCTGAGACGACCCTGATCATATAAGAGCTGAAGTATCTGGCAACGCAAACCATATCCTTTTTCATAGCCAGAAAATGATCTAATATTTTCTTTAATTTCATCTAAGGGAAGAACTCGCCTATTTTTTTCTTTGTTCTGATTTTGAGAATTAGGGCATTTATTTAAAGAAATAAATTCCTCCGTTGTAGACTCCTTGGTCCATGCATACAATAATAGTGCAACTGATTGTACGTCTGGCTTTATGATGTATTTTTTATACCCTAAACGCTTGAAAAGCCCTTTTGCCGTCAGAATGACATTGAATGGAATGCCTAGAACCGCGCCGAAGTGTTCGAGATAGTAATTTACAAGATTAATGAACTGTTTGTTCTCCAGCATTCGGGGAGATGACTTCACAAGTTGTGTAAAAACAATTCGGTTAGCTGCTTGAAGAACCTTACTTCGGGAGACTAGTGGGTGAGTAACAGACATTATTTCTTGAAGAGTTCGTGGTGAATAGATGAAACTGACTCCCCACACTAGAGCAGTTGCAGCAGCCATAATACTATCAAGATGTGTATACTGGGGTATTTCTTGTAGTATTTTTTTGCTATATTGTTCTGCATCTCGAAGAATTACTGACGGAAGTTCTAATTGTGCACATATGCGCGCTATTTCGCTGGTAAAGAGTTTTTCTCGTGCATCACGTTGATATGATCTTTTTATTTTCTTATGTAAAATTCTGTATTTCATGTAACTTTGAATTGATACAGGCTTTTTATTAAACGAAAGTTTCTTATCTTTGTCCTTCTGTCTCCATTTGTAATTAGTTCTCGTTTCATTGAAATCAAATGGCCTGTCTTCAGCAACTATGCCACAATGCTCACAGACAAGTTCCATGTTCCTAAAATTAACTAAGGATGAGCCACATTCTGTACAGCATTCTTTGTAGTATGTTTCTGGAACTGTGGTTGTTAAAATTTCCATTTTATGTCCTCCAACAACTTTTTGCAAGACTTAGATAACAAAAGAACGACTTTTAGTATGGGGTATGTTACGAGATTTTTGTCAAGGTCATTCTTTATTTCAAGTGCTCTAAATCTATGCTCTATGTTTATTTCCTTTGCAATAACTTTGTTTTTTCTTTGAATTGTGTTATTCAGTTTACTTTCGCCAATCACCTAAGGATGATTGTATTTTCGGGGTATATTGATTTCCGATTAAACTGACTAACTGTCTTTTTATAGTTCTTTTATTTTATAAAGTTTTTTGTTTTAAAATTTTTTAAAAAACAAAAGATCTTTCAAACCAAATACTTCGACAAAACCATTCAAACCGAGTATGCTATTTTTAGGAGTAAAAGAAGTGAAAAGATTTTTTTTGTATCAAAAAATCATCTTGAATAGTTGTTTAATAATATCTGAAATTATGAACATCGAGCAAGCGATAGGTTATGTTTTTAGAAAAACTTAAATATATCATCAGGTTCTATATTATGCGGAAGCTATATTTAATTTTTAAACTCTCACGGGTTTCTTTACTATATCTTGATATGTAAGATGAAAAGACGTAAAGAAGGATGTAAGAAATGCCTAAAAAAGGTAAGAAATCGCAACCAACAGGAATAAGCATATCAAACTTTTCTGATGATGATGTTCGAATTTTGACTAGCCTATTCAGTGTGCTAGCTAACGAGAAAAGACTCGATATTCTGAAAACGACAATAGCTGAGGATATCACTCGTTTGAAGGATCTAGCTACGGAATTAGGCGAGAAAAATAGTGCACAAATTGCCTTGCATGCTAAAAAGTTATTTGATGCAGGTTTGCTAAAAAAAGAAGGTGCATCTCTTAGAGATTCAAGGGAGTATGTCCCAACGATAATAGATGAGACTTATGTATTCTTACGAATAGCACTAAAATACGCACAGATTTTAAATTCCCGAAGGACTGAACTTGAATTGCAGCAATTGAAAGCGAATGCAGAGGCAGCTAATAAAACATTGGCAGAGAGCCCAGCACTTGCAGGTACTGTATCGTTCTCAGATATTTCTACAAAATTTGACGATTCGTTAGAACTTGCCCACGAGGAATTTAACAACTTAGTAAGTCAATTCTCAAAGATGATCAACCTAAAGGAAATCTAATTTCTTTATTTATTTTTTAGTCTTTTTCATTTATTTTCTCAGTTCTAAGCATAGGATATTTCTTTTTATATTGATTCTTAAGGAAAGAGAACTTATTTGCATTGTTTAACAACTTGAAAGTCTATGTTTCTTTTTGTTTTTAAAAATATTTTAATTTAGACTTCTTTATAAATTAGGATGTGCCAGATATCCATAGAGAACTATGGAGTCCAGAAACTTGAAAGTTGCGAGTTTAGATGATTTTAACCTGGCTATACGTTCGGCATTGCAAGCAATTCTTCAAAAAGTTGGCCTTGTGACGCCATATGACCTTCAACACATATTAGACCAAATGAAAATTGATCTTGATGGAAAAGAAAAAAGAAAAAGTTTAGAAGAGTTGTCTGATTCAACGGGTAGCAAACTGGTTTACGGAAATATCGAATGGGACTCCATCCTGTACCCTTATGTTCTCACTCATAAAACCTTCGAATTACTACGAATTTCATTAATAGAACTTATTTCCCACTTCAAGCAAAAATATAGAATCAGTCGTAAAGAGATGTGCTCTATATTGATTGGAGTACTGATCCTCTCGTTTAAAAAACAGATAGGTAATGTTGAGGACAAAGACAGATTTCAACATCGTTAAATAGTTTATAAGAACAAAGTTGTGAGACATTCGATGTTAATACCGAGCGAGCAAATCCCGTTTCTAATGGCAGTGACAATTATAGCTATGGCTTTTGGGTGGCTAGTCAGAGTTGCATACTGGATCGTGCCAATTTTAGGACGTATCGGTAAACGGGTCCTTGATATCCTTACATTCATTGGAAATATCGCTCATTACACCGGCCATATTATAGGTGGTTATTTAGTTAGTCAAGATTTCCGTATGGTGTATCGTGCACATCCTAATTATTCATATGCTGCGGGTTATTTAGTTCCGGCAACATATCAAAAACAAACAATATCAAAGAGTAACGTAACAAAAGAAGACGTACAAGCATCTTCTATGTTCCTTAATTTAAGGCGTACTACAACAGTAGTATTGATGCCCTTTCCTTTCATTATTTTACTAATGGGAGTAACTTTCGTCCTCTTTTCAACTATAGTTGATGCAACTGGTCTATCTCAATTTAAACTTGTATATTTTTGGGTGCACTGTAGCTTAGCGTGGCATTTGCTTCCTGACGATGAAGATCTCATTTCAATCTATAACGCCCTGTTGACGCGACATATAGGTTCCCTCCTATTAGGATTTGCTGGCGCTTGCGGAATAGTCTTTGTTATTCTGTTTGGCACGCAACTCTGGAATTATCCTTCAATTGCATCAGCCATAGTCACCTATACACCTTTTAGCCCTGGTACCTTTGGATTCCTTGTAAGCATTGCTTTCATAACCTTGAGCATTGTGTTAGTCATTGCACATTTCAACTTCAGAAAAGTCTCTGGAAAAAGTAAGCAAATTGCTGATAATGCTTGGCTTAATACTGTGTATCTGTGGAAGCTAAAGCATGGACGTCAATGGTATTCTCCACTTAAAAATGCTGAAGAACAGCCGATTGTTTCTAAAAACCGTTTTACCGCGAAAAGGTTAGTTATAACTGGACTTAAACTGTTAATATTGCTAATCTGTTCCTTCATTGGAATTGGATTCATTATCCTGTTCTTTATATTATGAAAATATGAAAAAGTGAATGAAGATGATCAACGACTTAAGGGGAAAAAAAATCGAAGTTATACTCATCACAGGCATAATGATGGCAGCTCCGGTTCTTTTCTTCTTCTTATTAAGTTCATTTAGTATTTTCCTCCTGGTTGCTGTCATTGAATTATTCTGTATCGCATTTCTTGGCATCAGAAAAAGGGCAAGAAACCAAATAAAAAATGAACGAGCAAATCGAACAACTAAGATTCCATCCTATAATATCGAATCCACAAATATCCTCCAATCAGTCAATCACAAAGAAAAGAATAGAGTGGGGAATGGAAATATTCAACTACAAATTCCCGACTTGATGAATGATGAGAGTCTCTTCATTATCGACACTTTCAATGAATTAGAGTTCTTTGAAGTTTTTCTAGACTTAAAGGGAAAGGAAGAGACTGTTATGCTCGTCACTAAAAACCCTAATTCTCTTCCAGAATGGATATGCGGTATTATGGCATTTAAAATCGAAAGATTCACACATATACAAAGTCATACGCAAGATAACATAACCGCCTTACTTGATCATATGGTTGGAAAAACATTCTCAATTTCATATGTAACTGATCTAGATCATGCCTACATTCGAGTAATAAAAGAAAGGCCAATCACCTCTACATTTCCTGCCGCTGCAAATGTCTTGATTGCTGAATTGTTGGAAGATTTTCTACTAGTTTATGATGCATTCATCACAGAGTTTCCAGGTTGCGAAATACGGCAGCTTATCGATAAAGCACTGATAAGTCATTTATTCGGAGCTCTTGTAGACTTTGAATCACAATCTGAAATCACGGCACTTACTGCAAAAAAGAAAGATATTGAGACAGAATTAGAATACAATAAAGTCGAAATACAATCTGTTAGGGCGTTTTTCTTACCTAAGCAACTCAGAAATAGATACGGAACTATTGCACGAACTAATGATTTGTATTATTATGACATGACAGAAGGCGATCTTAATGTCACACCATTCTTACTGGCAGCTATGGCTATGCAATTCCAGAATTATTTAGCGTTTCTGGTAATAGCAGTGATATTACTTGCGATTTGGACTCTAGTAAAAGAATTAAGCAATAAAAATGAACCTAGTGCTACTGTAAGACTCAAAAGAATTGTCCCTGTTTTTGAAAACGTCTGGATAAGCGGAAATTATGCCTTTATCCAAAAAAGAGGGAACATAGTCCACGCACTAGCAATTCATCAAATTGGTGAAGGAATACCCCGAACGGTTAGCAGCAGCTCATATTCTCAAGAAAGTCCTATAACAAAAACCGATGGCTTGCAAAAACTATTCAGGACACTTTCCATAAACAGATCGAATTTAAGGTCATTTGTTCATGCGAAAGGTCGCATAGCTAACACAAATGTTGAATTAGTTGATGAAGAAATTTTGGACGGCAGAAGAATGCATTACAATCCCGAGCCATATTTCGCAATTACACCATATTTCGTAGTAACTCAGCCGTTTGTGTACGATGGACAAGAGAAACTTAATGATATCTTAGCTAAATTTGATGAAGTAAATCAACAATTGAAAGTTTCTGTTAAGAATGCATTTCCAACTCTGAAGCTTATTCCCTCAAATCCAACGAAGATCTCGTTAAGTTTTGAATATCTCTTATCCCAACTCTATTCCTCGTATTCAATTGAAACTGTGAAACTAGACCAATCACAAAAAGATTCGGAGATCAAAGTAGGAGTCTTCAAAAGACCCTTAGAAGCAGATAGCTGTTACTTTTCAAAGAGACAAAGCCAAGGATTCTTCGAGGTCGTTTCTGGTGTCGCAAAGAGATATCAACCAGCACAATTCGCAATTCCCGCAAAGACAGAGAATACCATCTTCTTGGGATACGCGGTTGATACGACATCAGATACCGTTACAACTCGTGAGGTAGGTTTTGATATACAGCATTTGAAAACTAACATAGGTGTCTATGGAGTAGATCGGATTACTACAATAAGACGTATAATCCACGAGTTGTGTAAAAGACAACATAATGTGATTTTAATCGATCCACAATATTCAGAAAGAGCAAAAAGAAATGAACCAAATTATTTTGATCTTCCTGCACACTCATTAAAATTAGGAACTGATTTTTGTTTCAATCCACTTGATCGAATGGGTGGAAACATAGGGGACTTCATTGATGGCTTTCTAACAATATTACAGAAAATTTATGGCAAGGGAGATCTCAGTCGCTGGCAATTTGTGACCAAGAAATTAAAAGAACTCTATGAATCAAAAATGAATAATGGTGAGAATGATCCTCCTACTTTAATTGAGTTATTAGAAAATTTAGAGTTTTCAGAGGATGAAGAATTCATCGAATTTGGTACTCCTGCACTTGAAGAGTTAAAAGATGTGTTGGAAAGAATTTTATCAGATCGAAAAAGAATCGCTGCCATTGGTTCTACAACTTCACATCCATTTCACATGCTGTTCAACACTGAAGGTTTAACCGTTATCGATCTATCAGACTTTAGCGATAGGAATTTCCTATCATTCCTCCTTCAACTTCTGATTCACTCGATACACACTTACCGAAGATATAACCCTTCAGCTTCTCAAAACACCGTATTAATCATAGAAAATTCCGATATGATCTTTCCTGAGGCCTCTTATCTCGTTTCTTATCGTTATAGGTCGAGAGTAGAGAAATTCTTTGCTTTGGAAAGTTTGCGAAATACCTCACTTATTGTCTCTATGGAATCGCCAAGTGAAACTCCTTATTTATTTAACCTTCCTCGTACCAAGATTATAGGACGCGTCACCACAGCCACAGATATACAATTAGTAAGTGACACACTAGGTTTGAAAGAAAGAGGTATCGATTCTCGGTCTCCGAATCCCCTTCAGGAGACGTATTTGAGAACAATGAAGAGTAATCACGCCATATTATTCTTGCAGAAAAAAGGAGAAGCAGCACAGTATGTTCCTCTGAAAGTAGAGGACGTGCAAACATATCCTAGTTCTACTGAGAGGGATGATGATCAAAAAACTAAGTCAGTTCCAATGTCACCGATATGGAATAATGGAAAATTAAAGCAAACAGTTCTAGAAAAAGATTTCGATAGTGAAATTGATCTGTATTACAATATCTTGCATACATTAAGAGATATGGGCGATCGGGGTGTAATGTATTCTGCACTTTCAGAAATGTTACATGATACTACTGATGAAAAACAACTTGCTAAGGCAACAATAAATTTGATCAAGCAACGATATGTTTTTCGGAAAGAATATACTCCGAGAGATTCATTTAAACCTCTTACAACTATCAGTATAAGTCCAAAAGGGCTTCAAGCCATTGAAGAGTATGAAATGAAGAAAACTCTAAAGATACAGCAATCGATTGATGCTAATGAATCCTTTACAGGCAATAATAATATTTCTGACAAAAATATTGAGATTGAAAAACCTGTGCTTCCAAATACACCATTAATCGATGATCAACCTGGAATTGAAGGCTATCTTAAATCAATAGAAGAAAAGGCTTCCCCAAATGATGCAAGAAACCTATTAAGACAGGCACATGAATTAAGGAACAATTATCCTCAAGCAGCAACGTCTTCAATAGTCTTTTGTTATGATGCGATAAAGATAGCGCTCCTACGATTACTTGAGATTGATACAGATGCAAAAATAGAATTAGATCAAATTGTACGAGCCTTAATTACTTGTGAAATAGTTCTTCCTATTGACTATTCAGGCCTGCAAAACGTTATCCAGAAACATAAACTGGCAATAGTTAAAGGAATTATGCTCGAACAAGCAGATATCGACTCAATAATTGGGGATACTGAACTTATCATAGCTGAATTAGAGAAATTCAAACTTAAGGTTAGAGACCGTATACGCGTAATTAAACAACTGTTGAATAATTCTTCAGAAGAATCATTTGAAGAACAAGAAATTAAGAATATCAAAAGAGAACAAATTGATTCTGCAGAGAATTTTATAGACAATATTTTTCCATCAGAAAACGTTGTTGAAGCGTTACCAGTTAATAATATTAGTTTTCATGATGATTTGAAATTGAATGGACTCTTAAAAGATATTTGGGATATAATAGGGCGAGAAGGTGGTCTTAAATCTGTAATAAAAAACCAACTCATACTTAAGTCAGCTCATACTTATGATAATCTTGGAATTGAAAGGGCAATCAATGCAATGATAAATAGAGGACTGTTAAGGGAATCTGATGGATTTCTGCAAAGATGTGGTTTTACAGAAAATGTGTGAATTAGAGGGTAAAAAATTGAATGAAAGAGAAGTTGCAGAAGTATTAAAGAAACATTTTACGAATCGGGGTTATAAAGTACTGTTGGAACTGCAAATAACTGAAGATGACACTACAATAACTTTTCCTGGATACCTAAAACAAAGAAGACCTGATTTGTTACTCATAGATCCATTTTCGAACATAGTGGCAATAGAGGTTGAAAATGAGCCTTTTGTCGAACATCCAGAAGTGTTTAGGGAAATATCAAACATTACATACTTAGCATTTCCAGCCTCTTCTCTTAAAAAAGAACATATAGTTCGTTTTTTCACTGCTGAACTGAGGCGATCAATAGATAGCGGGATCGGACTTTTAAGCGTATCAAGAAAGGCTGTAAAAACTTTGGTAGGTCCAGCTACAAGAAAGCTTCCAGAGAATATGAAAGACGAACTTATGAGATTATCTGAGAAGAGAATACAAAAGGAAATTAGGATAGAATTGATTGAGTTCTACAAATTCATGTACGAAAAAAGCAGAAAGCATTGGGATAAAGCTTGTAGTTTACTAGAAGGTGGTGGACTAGATTCTGAGTTTTATAAAGAGGGGAAACTGGCACTAGTATTCGCATTAAAGGCAAGATATGCACAAATGCTGCGTGAACTGCCGTCTATTGACACCTCAATCGATGAGTTATATGATTCACTGAAAAAGTACAGCCAAACGCTAAAATCACGTCCAAGGTGGCTGCCAATAAAGAGACACATGGATAAAATTTCACTTTCATCAAAGGAACCTATTGAAATCTACAGCATAACCAAGAGTCTAGAAGATTCTCTGAAAAGATTAGGAGTTAGTCTTGATATAACTCCAGTTGTGGTGGTATTATGAGGGTTTACTTAGCCAAAAGGTCTATTCGATCAAAATTCCTGATCGTTTTGTTTATTTTACTTTTCTTGACCGTTATTACATCGCTTTTTGTATCAAATGCGATTGCTATTGAAGCGCAAAGTGACTCTGACATGCTCACGTTTAATTCTTTAGGAATTAATACACGAGTCTTTAGTTCAGAGAATGGAAATGAATGCGAAGAAACCATAGAATTCAATGTAGACATAGATGATAATTCTCACAACCGCTATTCTCTCCATTTGAATTATCTGGCAGGCGGAAGTCGTCCTTCTAGTGATTTTGACATAGCAGTTACCGTTAACGATGACCATGTCGTAAAAAGTTCGATTTTTAGATTCATCGAACGTGGCACCAAACAGTGGCGGCATATTGAAATTCCCTATGAATATATGAAAGACGGAACGAATGCAATAACTATTACCATTTCGTTTAAATCACTCTCTACTGCAATCTCTACGTTCACGCTCTTTGGGGAATCCTATTTTGAAATCACCGGAATAAATGTCATAAAATCTACAGGAGACTATTCATTAAACGATTTGGTAGTGTTACCTAGTAACAATTATGAAGATAAGATAGTGGGCACAGGCGCTATCGGTGGATTTTATAGCTGTAAGTTTGAACCTCAAGTAGAATTCTTCTTACAAAGGAATTTGACTTCGGTTAATACACAACTTGACGTCATGTTTCACAAAGATGTTCCTAGCGATTGTGAAGTGACGTACAATGTCTATGTTAATGATAAAGCATTATACGAAGAAGAAAAGATATTTGAAGAAGGTAAAATACAAGTAACACCAACTACTCTTAACGCTGGAAGAAACTCAATTCGATTTCAAATACTCATAAATTCATATCGAGTTGCTGGAAATGGAGGAGAAACACCCTATACCTTTGTCCTTAAAATCGGTGATAATTCAAAGATTTCATTCTCTAATAGCAATTTTAACAATGAAGGCAATAGTGAAATCTCAACAGTAGATATACCGAACATTCTTTCATTCAGTTTAGTGGTAGCTCTCTTGATCTTCGTTCCATCATTCTTGTTCTTTACTTTGAAGTACAAACGAAGTTTTGCTAAGGAAACAAAAGTTCAAGTATTATCTTATGTTGATGCAAATGACTCTGGGAAGATAAAAACACTCAGAATAAGAGAAGAAACTTCTTAACAACAAATCTGGACAGATTAGTTTGTATCACTTTTTTGTCTCTTTTCAGCCTCTCTAACAACCCAATAATATCTTTCATCAGCAGTACCTTTTGTAATTAGAATAATCACATTACCAAGCCTTTGTTTAACTGTTCTGTTCCGTCTTTGGTGAGCCCTGATT
>NZ_JAHPYX010000208.1:0-23038 GCF_019058535.1 Candidatus Borrarchaeum sp. | reverse complement strand
GTGTGAATGAACTAGGATTAAGAGGCATAAAACTACACCCACGCGCTCAAAATCTTGACATCGATGCGCTATACATGATGCCTATATTTGAACTAGCAGAAAACTATGATATGCCGATTCTTATCCATACTTCAGGGATTGTGAAGGGCATAGATCCAATAAAATCTGCTAATATTGTACATAAATTTCCGAATGTGAATTTCATTATGGGTCATAGCTACAAGGCGCATTACGGTATCACTAGCAATGATTCAAATTCTTCTTCTGCTTTTAGAGAAATACTTGAACTTGCATATCAGCAAAAAAATGTATATTTTGAGACCTCTTTCTTGCCAACGGCTTATCTCGAAGAATTAATCGAAAAAATTGGCGCTGGTCAAGTGGTTTTTGGTTCAGACTCCCCCTATGGAGACCCATGTTGGGAGAAATTAACTATAGAAGCACTTGACATTCCCAAAAGTGAAAAAATAAAGATTTCTAAGACAAATATCTCACTATTAATCGAATAAGCCATTTAAAAAAAGAAAGAAGAAAATTATTATTATGGAAGAACGCCCTTTGCCATTTCTTCGAATTCTTCGTTGGTAAGGATTCTTTTGTTCTCAATTGCAAAATCCTTAACTTTAGCTAAGATTTCTAGCGCTTGTTCTTCTGTAGGTTCTGGTAAACCCAACTCTTCAGCTTTTATGAGAATCGATGGTAAGCCTGACTTCTTTCCAAGCACGATGCGGACATCTTCCTGCCCGATCGCTTTTGGTAGAATTGGATACATCACAAGAGGCATGCCTTTTTCCTTCAAGCGCTTCCACCAACCAGCAACTATTCCTGATTCCGTAACAAAGAAGTTGTCTCCAACAATTGGTTTTGCTGGTGGCATTTTTACGTTGGTGCGTTCTTGGACAAACTTTGACATTTCGTAGAGTTTTTCGAATTTGATTTTTGGCATATCCACGCCATAGAGCATCCTTAAGGCTGCTAAAATCTCTTCAAGAGCGCAATTTCCGAGTCGTTCGCCGATTGCATTCACCGTTGTGTGCACAACTTCAGCGCCAGCCTGTAGACCTGCAATAGAGTTTGCTACCGCAAGGCCGAAATCGTTATGCATGTGCATTTCGACAGGCTTCTTTATTCGTTCGCTTATCTTTTTTGTGAGATATCGTGTAGCTTCAGGAGTACACACACCAAACGTATCTACAAGTGCCACGGAATCGGCATGTCCCTCGGCACTAACCTTCTCTAGAAGATTCAAATACCAATCTACATCAGCACGAGTTGAATCGATGCAGAAAAAGCATGTATAAAGACCATGCTCACCAGAATACGCTGTTGCTTCAATTGATTTTCTCAGTGCTGTTTCTAAATCCCAGGCGTATGCATGTTCTATGATATGATCGGAACTTGGAATTTCCATGATGACGCCATCGACGTCGCACTCAAGCGCCAGATCAACATCACCTTTCATGCAACGCGTGAAGGCGAATGTCTTAGCATCTACCTCTTTTGCGATAGCCTTAATTGCCGCCTTATCATCTGCCGATACTGCCGGCATACCTGCCTCAATTCTATCGACACCTAATTCCGCTAATTTGTGGGCTATTGCAAGTTTGTCATCTTTTCTGAGAACAATGCCTGCCTGTTGTTCTCCATCTCTTAGTGTAATATCCTCAAATTCAATATTCTTAGGGAATTCTACTTTTGTCTCTTCAATGAAATTATAGGGGGAAACCCACCATTTATCAGTTTTCCAAGGTTCTGCCATATTTCTCACCTAATCTAGGTTTAATGAGGTTTGTAAAGATGTATTTTAACTTCAAATAGCTTTGGTTTGCATACTAAGATTCTGTACTTCAATCGGAATGCATTTGTCAATTGATTTTGTGATATGACAATATTCAACACTCAACTCGAAGCATTTTTCACCGAGTCGTTCCTCGCCTTCTTCAACCAGCATTTCAGCATTTACTACAATTTTTGTTAGCCGATATGCTCTCACTGTTTGTACAAAATCCACATTTCCAGCAGCCTTTAATTTGAATTCAATGGGCTGAAATTTCATCTTTCTGCAAAAGTAACAGAAAGTCGTGGTAATGCACCCAGCAACGGAAGACATGAAAAGTTCATCAGGACATAAAGCTCTAGAGTTGCCGCCCCAATCCGTTGGAGTATCAAATTGTACCTCATAACCGCTATGTGTGGCAGTGAGTTTTCCGCCGGTTTGGTGGTCCCATGCGGAAACAACTTCAAAGACTAAATGTTCAGGATCGGTAGTTTTTGCCATTTCATCCACCTCAAGTTATTGTTTTTTTTAAACAGTTCAATTACAGCTAACATTTGTTGCACATAAACCTTATAAGGATGATTCATCTGCCTTTTGAAGCACACGAGAATAGAATCTGTCTATCTCTCTTCCAGAGGAGTCGATCAAAGTGGATATTGGTATTTATCCCCCACACGCCAACGTGCTAGCAGCGGTTCAATTGAAGAAATTCAAGGATACTGCAAAATGGCTAAATGATCATACGCTGTTCTATAAGACCAAATTTAGGAAAGCCGATGTGGATCCTACAGATATCAAGAGTCTTGATGATATCAAAAAACTGCCGTTCACTACTAAAGATGAACTGAAAGCTCTTCCTAATAGCGAAATTTGCTGGCATCCTGAACTTACGCTTAGAAAACACACCTCTTCAGGGACAACGGGCATGCCTACTGCATCATGTTTTATCGATGTTGACTTGAAGGTAATGGGCACACTTGGGGCCCGTTCGCTCAAGCTTTGCGGATGCGAGGAAGGGATGACACTTCAGGTCAATTATGGCTATGGCTTCTTTACAGGAGGGTTGATTTTTGATGAGGCGGCACGACGTCTTGGCATGAAAATATTGCCTCAAGGTGCTGCCCCAATCGACCAGTGTATTGCTGCTATGCAACGTTTTCAGCCAGAGGTATGGTGCTGTACCCCTACTTACGCCAAACGGGTTTGTTACTATATAGGTGATAATGGGGTCGATATTTCTTGGCGTATCGGCTCTCACGGGGCTGAAGTATGGACAAACGAAACGAGAAAACTAATTGAAGAGGGTTTAGGACCAGATTATAAGGCATATGACGTTTTTGGACTATGTGAAAAAGGAGGACCATTTGTCGGGCATGAGTGTACTGCTCAGGATGGTACTCACATCTGGACAGATGTATTTTACATGGAAATACTAGATGAAAATGGCGAAGATGTTAGTGAAGGCGAAATTGGTGAACTAGTATTATCCCATATCTATACTGGAGGCTACTCGACGATTAGATACCGCACTGGAGATAAAGTCAAACTTGTCGCAGAAAATGATTGTGTTTGCTTTGCATCTGGCTATCCTCGTATACAAATATTGGGAAGAAAAGTTAAGGACGAATTTAAAGTTGGTGGAACGTTTTTAATCCGCTCTGATCTCGAAAATGTAGCAGTTAATACAACAAGAAAACTTCACGAACTTTTTGGGGCTGAAGTTGGAGAATTCAGAGTAGAACTTTCATCTTTAGAAGGAACAACAGATGTACGTTACTGCGTAGAGCTGACTGATCCTGATAATGAAGAACAGAAAAGCGTAGTTAAAAGTGTTGTCCGTGACATATCACGTCACATGATCAACCGTAGTTTCCCTGTAAAAGTTTGTCCTATGGACACTTATGAAAGGAGCCTAGGAAAAACAAAATTGATCGTTGATAAGAGAAATGAAGAAACTCAGTAGAGTACAAAAATTTTGATAAATAAATCGCTGAAAATGAGGTTAGGCAGTTTTGTCCTAATTTGTTTTTTCTGTAACTTTTTCCGCCATAGCAAAGCCAACTTCAAGCGCCCGTAAGTTTATAGTCTTATACTTTGTTGGCACCACTTCAAGCACAGCTTTCCCTATTGTATCCCTCGAAACCACTTCTGTCAGGCCGACTAAGAAGCCGAGCATAATTATGTTAGCGACTACCTTGTTTCCAAGATCTATTGCAGTATTAGTAGCTTGGATTCCAATTTTTCTAATTGATTCAGATTTTAGCGTTGCTTCTTTCACTAATCCCTCATCGTAAATGAAAATGCCGTTAATTTCAATATCATCAATATATGTATCTACTGCTTCTTGGGACATCGCCACAAGAATATTTGGTTTTGTTACGTTCGGAAAGATTATTTCGTGAGGGCTAATTTTTACCTCAGAACTGGCTAACCCGCCTCGTGCTGCTGCCCCATAATTTTGAAATAGCGAGGCGAATTGATTCTCGTATAAGGTAGCTGCACGTGCCAAGATAACGCCCGCGGTGATTGTCCCTTGTCCACCAGATCCTGCAAAGCGTATCGATAGTTCCATCCGAAAAAACTCCCTAAAAACAACTTTACATACGTCAACATATACTTTTTAACCTTATCGATATTATTGAACTTAATTGGAGGAGCTTCAATGGTTCATATAAAGGACTTCCTTTCAACGAATATAGGCACTCGTGAAATCATGAATAAAAAAAAGTTGCTTTTATATGGTACATGCATGGCTGAAAAGCATCCCAACATTTTAGAAGAGTATGCTGAAGGAAGAGTAGCTTTAGCGGTTTGTCTAGAGAGAGATCACCTGAATATGGTAGCTTTCAAGCTTGCAACAATGGTAAAGAGTGCAAACTTAGAGGAGGTTGCGGTCTTAACCGTAGACGGCTCCCCTCATTGTGTTCAATTACATCAAACTGTTTCTGAGGTCAATAGGTTATTTGATGACCCTCCGTCTACCCGTTATTTTGTAGTAGAGCATAGTAAAATCCATGAAGTAGATGAAAAAACAGTAAAAACCTCTCGATTCCTATCAAAAATCGAGAAGTTATTGAGAAAAGGAAGCAAATAAAAAAAGGTTTATATGAGAGGCAGTTGTGTTTTAATTAGATACAGATTCTATTATTGCAGAGAACGGAGGCTTGCTTATGGGAAAAGTGGAACGGCTCGCTAAAAAACTAAAAAATTATTTAGCAACTGATGAAAATATTCTTTATGTTGCAGATACCTCTCCTTTTAAGGATGCAGTATATCCACCACAACTTATCGTAACAACGCAGAGGCTTATTTTTCGTATTCCTAAGGCGATCGGTCAACAGCTTGAGGATTACCCCTATGAGTCAATAGTTAATCTCCAGATCGACGAGGGATTAATGTTTTCAAATATCATCATTAAAGCACCGGGTGTCGAAAGACTTGTCGAAGGACTTTCGAAGAAAGAAGCACAAGAAGTCATGAAATATGCAAGAGAGGCGCAAAAAAGCCAGTAATTATGATTGATTACATTAAAAATAAATCGTTATAACCTTTTGATTTTTTCATTTTAGTACTAAAAATTCGTGAATAGTAGTTTAAATCAGCCTTATAAGCTATGTAACTGTTACTACAATTTCTTTGAGTGTGAATACAATGGAAGAATGGAAAAGCGAAAATCCCCCTGCACTCACGTTTGATAAATTCATAAGAACGGCTAGATTACTGAGCCCCATGAAGGATTTCGAACTAGATGAACAAGAAATAGAATTCCGAAAGCATCCTTTATTAGATTACTGGTGTCGAATAAATTTAGGTAGGAGTCTGCGCGTTAAGCAAGCACATGCACCTTCAGATTATGATGACACCATTCAAGAAGTAATTAAAAGGACACATGAAAAATGTTTCTTCTGTCCTGAGAATCTAGAAACGACGACGCCAAAATTCCCCCCAGAAGTTGCACCTGAAGGACGCTTAAGAAAAAGAAAGTTTGTTCTTCTACCAAATTTATTCCCGTTTGCAGAACATCATGCAGTCGGAGTTTTATCGGAAGACCATTTTCTTGGGTTAAACGAAATTACAAAAGAACTGCTTGAAGACAGTTTCAAGGTCAGTGTAGCTTATTTTGACCGTATTTTCAAATTGAATAACGAAATGAAATTCTGTTCAATAAATATGAATTATATGCCACCCGCTGGTGCTTCTATCGTGCACCCACATGTACAGATCACAAGCGATATAAAAGGGTCTGGAAAACTGCTTGAAATCCTTTATAAAAGCAAAGAATATCATAAAGCGCATGGTACAAACTACTGGATAGATTTAGTAGGAACTGAGAAGTGGTTAAAAGAACGATTTATAGGTACAAGCGGAGCAGTTTCATGGTTGACGAATTATGCGCCAATGGGAAAGAATGAAGTAATTGGCATTGTAACGCGTCCTATATCTCATTTTCGTGCATTTGATGAAACTTTAATTAGCGATTTTTCAGAAGGACTTTCAAAGATCTTTACAGGGCTATGGGAGAAACGACATGTTCGCAGTCTTAACCTTACAATATATTCTGGTCCTATTGATGTTGATGTAAGCGAATATTTTCGTGTTCATGTAAAACTGATTTCTAGACCAGTTTTAAGACCATTTTATACTGGAGATACAGCTTTTATGGAAAACTTCTATGCTGAGCCTATCATTGAAACAGCACCCGAAGATGTAGCAAGTGATTTGCACAGTATTTGGTGACGATATGAATCAATCAGTTCTAAAATCTAAGTTTATTGGTGCTTTAATCGGCACTGCCATTGGTGATGCAATAGGTATGCCGTATGAAGGTTTGACTCATCAAGAAGTCAATGCAACATGCACTCTACCGCTTGAGATGCAGGACGGAAGGTTACCTAAAGGCAGTTACACTGATGATACGGAATTAGCGATTGGTATCGCTGAATCACTTATCACAAACAAAGGACTCGTTGATAAAAATCACATACTTCAAAGATTTATTGAGAATTTTGATAGAAAACGAGGTTATGGTTTTGGAACAATATCAATCCTTCAAAAAAAGGCAAATGCCAAAACACTTTTCGGAACGGGTTCTTATGGAAACGGGGCTGCTATGCGTATAGCACCAATAAGTCTCGTTTATTATGATACTCCTACAAATCTTTATGAAGCAGTTGCCAAATGTAGCGAAATTACTCACGCGCATGTCTTAGGAATAGAAGGTGCTCAAATTCAAGCCCACGCAATCGCAATCGCACTTAGATCGATCCAATCGACACATTCACTAGATGCAACTGAATTCGTTAATGAAATAATGGGTATAGCAAAACAAGATGTATACAAACAAAAACTTCACAAGATTTTAAATCTTTTAAATGAAAAAGGCGATCACCAGTTAGTTATTGACGAATTAGGTAATGGTGTCGAAGCATTTAACTCAGTTCCTTCAGCGGTTTACTCATTTCTATCGAATTTGAATAGTTTTGAGGATGCAGTAACATATGCAGTTTGTTTAGGTAAAGACACTGATACTATTGCCGCGATGACAGGTGCAATTGCTGGTGCTTATTTAGGCGTTGAGGCGATACCAAGCGAATGGATTGATTGTTTAGAAAACAAGGACTTTATTAAAAACCTAGCTGAACGAATATTTCACCTAAAGTCTACTTAAATACTACAAAAAAGAAATATGAAGCCCCGAGTGGGATTTGAACCCACGACCAACAGCTTACGAGGCTGCCGCTCTACCAACTGAGCTCTCACTTCTCCGATACGCTATACAGAGATACCGAGGCATGTACCGGGGCGTGATATATCTACGCTTCAAGTGAGTGTATTTTCTATTTTAAAATAAAAAAATTGTCATTGCAAAGAATCTGATGAAAAATAAAATGGAATGAATTTATGTTACAGGCAATAGCTGCTGTATATTTTATTTTCGTTCATTGTTTGAGGTGCTTTCTTCTTCCTAGGGCGTTTATTATAACTATCTCGTTCGAACCTTAAGCGCTTAATCTTTGGTACTTCTAGTTTTTCTATAGGCAAATCATGAATCATTATTCTTTGAAATGAATCAAAGTCTCTCTCTGATAATAGCGAAATCGCCTCGCCTTCGGCTCCCGCTCTTGCTGTTCTTCCAATTCTATTTATATAGTCTTCTGGGTTTTGGGGGATATCATAGTTTACAATATGGCTGACATCGTCAATGTCTAGACCCCTACCCGCGACATCTGTTGCCACTAACACCTTAAATCTTCCAGCGTGAAAGTCTCTAATCACGCTGTTTCTTCTTGCTTGACTAAGTCCTCCGTGTAATGCTGAAACCTTTCCGGAGAGACCATTATTCTGTAGATTTTTGGTTATAAGGTCAACTTCACGTCTTGTATTGCAAAATACAATAGCTTTGTCTTTTCCTGTTTTTTTCAGAAGATGAACTAGCAATGAAAACTTCTTTCGAAAATCTACTTCAAAATAGCTTTGTTTCAGTAGGGAATCACTCACATGTGTTTCTGTCTGAACGAACTCCAAATTATTTGAAAATCTGTTAGCTAATTTTAATATATCGTTTGATAACGTTGCGCCAAAAAAGAGCATTTGCTTTTCTTCTGGCAATGCACGAATCGCAGTTTCGACATCTTCAATGAAACCCATGTCTAACATTCTATCAATTTCGTCTAAAACAAAGATTTTTATGTTACGTAAGTCTAGCGTTTCTCGCCTTATATGGTCAAGAGTTCTTCCAGGTGTTCCCACGACGATGTGAGCTTTCCTCAATTTTCTAATCTGGGGATCTAGAGAGACACCGCCATAGATACACGCAATATTTACTCGCATAAATCTTGAAAACTTCACAAATTCTTCAGCAATTTGCTGAGCTAATTCTCTAGTTGGTGACAAAACCAAAACCTGAGGTTTGGTAATTCTTTCATCGATTTTTTCCAGTATTGGAACTGCAAATGCAGCGGTTTTACCAGAGCCAGTCTTTGATTGACCTATCACATCAAAACCCTTTTGAATTAGAGGGATCGTCTCTATTTGAATTTCAGTTGGTTCTTCAAGCCCATAGATACTAAGGGCCTCTACAATTTTTTGTTCTATATTTAAATCGCTAAATTTCATAATAACAGCTCTAATTATAATCACATTTAATTTCGTGATTTTTTATGGTAAGAAAAGCAGTCTTTTAAGAACTCGTTTGTCGGCTCTTTTGATAGCCTTTCTTCAATCTCTGAAAAGTAGGGTGTTTTTCCTAAAACTTTTCTTGAACATTTAAACCAAAGACGTTCTCTTTTAAAAAACTTTTCTTCACTACAAGATTTTTTTTCCCTTAAAATGAAGAATCAAGTCTTGAATTTTTCTTTGGAATAGGAACACGACACTTATAAGAATTCCAATTAGATACAGGAATAAGCCGGTATAAAATTGCTGGATTACTGTCGAATCTGAAGCACCATCCCACTGAACTTCTATATTGCCATCTTTATAGTCATTAATACGATATATACTAATATCTGATTGCTTATAAACCTCCACGAATAAGTTTTTCCAATCATTGAATTTTTCTAATCCTTTTGTTGAATAAACCGCGTTTTCCATTCTACCAACATAGGCATATCCGATATCGTATTTTTGAATGATTTCCTTAATTTGATTTTGATCTAAACTTGTATAAAATGCATCAACATCATTTATTCGGTCATTGACATCCATCTTATACTGGGACATGAACCTTGGATTTGCAAAAACAATTTGTCTATCAGCGAAAACAGCGATTTCATAGAAATCATAATTACAAATGAATATTGCATCGTCTTCGGTATTTTCTTGTATCCATTGCATCGCATTGATTTCATCACGCGACACATAGAAATCTGGAGTGGAATAGTAAATAGACATTATTACGGATAAAACCGAACTCAAAGCGAGCAATGATATAATAGTAATCCCTATCGTACTTTTTGTGATGCGTGGAAAAGAATCAAATCGCGTTAGGCGTATCTGAATTTCCTGTATAAAAACAACAAATCCCTTGCCTGCTAGTATTCCTATTGGGACTAACATGAAGTCTATAAAACGTAAAATATCCCAACCTTGTCCATATGGATCTTGGATGAAAAGTAAATTTGCAACAATGAAGATTGAGATGATCCATGCGAATAAGAGTATATCAAAATCTTTCCGTTTTTTAAAACTGATAAACAGGCCAATTAAGGTGAAAATGCCCATTATTCCAATTATTCGAGGTATATGGATCAAAGAAATCCATGTGTAAATCTGGAAGGGCTGAAGAATTATACTGGGCGAGAGCACCATCAGTGGTAGAAGTATAACTGACCCAATTGCAACACTAATAATAAAGACAGTCAAAATAGCGATAAAGGGAAAAAGTTTGCTTTTACTGGTAGGACGTTGTAGCAAAATCTTTGCAATAAACAGGCCTCCCATGATGGTACAAACCGCGATAAATGTGAGTCCATGGGTCAGCACTAAATTACCCAGAAGAAACCCTGTGACGCCTAAGTATCTTATGTCACGATATTTCAATGAAAATTGCAGAAAATACAGAAATGCAATCATAAGAATAAAACCTACTGATTGTGGTTGTGGAGTGAAAAAGTATTCTATTAATGGAAAGACATTCCCATGCCAATGCCCACCAAAGTATCCCCTATTAAGGACAATAAGCCCAATTGGATCATTCGTACTTGAACTAAATATAAGATCTCTAATAAACCGAACCCAACCTAGTTCATTAGAAAGTGTACAGAAAAAAACTGCGGCAAGTGCAATTTTTTCATTTTGAAAGCCACGAAGGACGAAAAAGAAACATCCTAGAGCAAAAAGAAGGGTATGTATCGTTGGGAGGACACGGAAAAGTTGTAAAATAGGTATACCCGAAACAAGTGATGTTATAGCAAAATGCAGGTGATAAAACCAGGTATAGACAACGATACTTGCTCCAGCAAAATATGGATTCCCAGGCGGAATCCCATGCATAATCTCTTCTGAAAGTGCAATATGCCAAAATACGTCTCGTCTGTGCCACGGGGTTTGAAATATATACCCACTATTAGATGGAGCACCAAGTAGTAGATGTGGTATTCCTACAAGAAGTAATAGAATTGAAATAAACAAGATAAGAAGAATTTTACTTGTCCAACTAAATACAAATTCTTCGTTGATCTCTTGATCTGTCTTATTTAATTTAGCAAATATGATACCCAGTATTGAGAGAATTGACAAACTTAATGTAATAGGGAGTACACTAAAAGAAAGTAAACCTACAAGAAACCCTACAGTACAAGAAACGGGGATACTCAAGATCATTGAAAAGGTAAATTTCTCTAGAAGATTTTGCCTTCTTCCCAGCAAAGATGCGTAGAGCGAATAGCCAGGAAAAAAGAGAACTAATGTGCTACCTAAAAAGGCACGGAGAATAGGAATATTTGCAGCAATTGAAATTATAGCAAGAATTATTGCTAGTATGTCCCAGTAATACAACAGTAAATGACGGGCATTATCTTTAAAAAAAGGCGGTACCATTTTCGGAAAGTCACACCTGAATTCATTTATGGATGTAGTGAATGATTGTTAGTTCTTATAAATCGCAATGTTTGTTCTTTGGATAAATGAATTATAAATGAGGTTAAGAAAGTGCAAAAACAGGGCAAAATCTCGGTGATCATCCCTACTAAGGATGAAGCAGAAAATATGATGCCGCTTGCCCTAGCACTTCACAAAGCGCTTCAGCAATTTGATTTTGATGTTATTATTATTGATGATAGCGCTTCCACTGTAACAGTTGAAACGGCAAAAAAGGCATACGATCATCTAGGTATACCTATTACTGTAAATCATCGTAAAAAATCTGGAAAGGGTTCTGCAATCAGAGATGGGTTTCGTTATGTCTCTTCTAGTGACTATATAGCAATTATTGATGCAGACCTTCAATACCCACCTCGCAGAATTCCTGAGATGCTTAATTTATTGATTAAGAAAAATCTTGATATTGTAAATGCAAATCGAATACGACAGGATCCTCCATATCGTCGAATTCTTGGAATGTTTTTCAATCTTCTTCTCAGATTATTGTTTCACCTTCGATGGGACACACAGGCTGGCCTAAAAGTGATGCGAAGAGAAGTCACAGAGAGTATCGATTATGTTACGGATGGCTGGGCCTGGGATGTTGAATTCTTGGTTAGAGCCGTACAAAAAGGATATTCAATTGATGAATACCCGGTTGAATTCCTCCAACGCAAAAAAGGAAAAACAAAAATCAACCCACTGACAAGCACACTTTCTATGTTTTTTGCACTCCTTAAAATCCGACAAATATTGTGAACTCGTCTAATCTAGACTAATTTTTGGTTTGAAATCATCATTGATTATTTTGCGTGAGATCGATATCTGACTCAGATGATACCAAAGTAAAAGAGGTTTCTATCCAAAAAGACTATGCAAGGGTGTGAAAGATGACAATCTACATGGAAGAGCGATTAGAGCACATATTATGTAAATTTTGCAATAAGCCGACAGCAATGCATGTTTGTTTGGAATGTTATTCGCTTTTTTGCGAGAGTTGTGCTCATATGGAAGTAAGCAACTATTATTTCTGTAGCATATGCTTTTCGAGTGACATTCGTAAACTGAGAAGGATCAATAAAGACATAACTAAATTGTTTTGTGGGAACTGCGGATCATCAAAGATCAAAGAAGGGAAACAAAAATTACAATTATGTCCTGCATGTGAGTCAAGAAACTTTGAACATATTTATACACACCAACGCAACCTATTCATGAAGTATCGTGAATTCTGTGAAAAATTGAATCATGCATTAGAGGAGTCCCAGAGATTTGTAAAAAGTCTGGGAGAATATAGAGACCTTATATTGAAGTTACGCAGTCAGGGTTATTTTACATTCCCCTTTCTTGAAAAAAACCTTCTTGAAGCATATTCTTCCTTTGGCAATATAGAAACGCAACTTATTGAGCGAGAAAGTCTATATTTAAGTTTTTTAAGACGATATATGATGGATTTCTTGAATAAGAAGCAAATTCTCCCCTTTCTATTCAAGAATTATAAGGAAAAACTAGAAAGAATTGATGAAGCATGTACAGTCTACAAAACTAGCGTTGATAAATTATTTGAAGGTTTTGAGAACTCATTTGGAGAAATTGAAAGCACATTAAAGTCTCTAGAAGAGAATAAAGAGCAATTTGAAGAGCGGAAAGAGGTGCTTAGTTTAGGACTGAAAGAAAAGCCAATATGTAATCTTCCTGACATTACTTGTAAATTAAATAGATCGTCTTTTCCAGTAAAAACAGGTCGTGGACATCTTTTCTTTACGAATTATCGCCTGGTTTTTATTGCAAACAAAGGATTAGTGTCCAAAAATTCAGTAAAATTATTTGAACTACCTATTTCAAAAATCGTTGGTTGTTCAATACGTAAAAGAAAATTTTCTAAAAAACTTCTTCTCAAAACAACGAAAGGCTTAATCAGCTTTTCTGGGGACATGAATACTTTGAAAGAATTTGTACAACATATCAAATGTATGAAAGAATGGGAGCAAAATTGTGTTAAAGAAGATGTCATAGAGGAGTTAAAGCGCTGTACGATCACTTTATCTGAAATCAAACGCAAAACGGATAGGGATATTCAAGAATTGCTGGAAAATAAGCACACAAAGATGTTCGATGTCTCACTAAGACCAAGACTAAGATTTCGTGATAAAATCTATGGAACGATAAGTCCTTTAGGTCCTATAGGTCCTAATATACGGCCCCGTGTAGGACCTGTACCCTCTCATTTGGCAGAAGAGATCGAACGATTAAAACGTGAAATACATTCAATAGAGAAGACCATCGAACTACTGGACGCAAAATTCAAATCAGGAGGAATCCCTAAGGAATATTATCTACAAAAATATCGCACATTAACTGCAGAATTATATCAGCTTAAAACACAACTCGATGAGCTGAGCGGTGTAAAACGGTAAAAACATC
The DNA here is from genome assembly GCF_019058535.1 of Candidatus Borrarchaeum sp. NCBI lineage: Archaea > Promethearchaeati > Candidatus Borrarchaeota > Candidatus Borrarchaeia > Candidatus Borrarchaeales > Candidatus Borrarchaeaceae > Candidatus Borrarchaeum > Candidatus Borrarchaeum sp. Next base: position 9,255 of record NZ_JAHPYX010000208.1, on the reverse strand, counting down.
TAACCTTACCTTAGAAACTGTTTTTCCCTTTTTTCTTATAAAATAAGAAATTTAAAAGAAAGCATACTACATTCTATGCTTGTGTTTATCCACCAAGTTCGCGTTCCAATTCCTTTCGCAGTTTTTCAAGTTCTTTTGTGTCTGTCTTTTTCTTTTCTGGCTTTTCGGTTTCACGGACTGGTTCTGTATCAATCGGGGGTGTGATATCAGGCAGTTCCGTTTCTGATTCAATGGAAAGTTCGCCCATGAGTGCTTCCATTTCCGCATCAAGTCCGGATTCTTCTTCAAAGTCTAATTCGCTTTCTGCGAAACTTGTATCACCTAGGATCTCATCAGTCATTGAGATGCGTTCTATTCCTTCCTGACTGCGAAGCATAGTTTTCTCTATCCTCTCGGGTGAGGCTGCCTTAAGCGCATCTTGTATGGCAACATCAGCCTCTTCCATTGCATTTGCAACATCGATGTTAGAACCCGCTGTCTCAAGGGCAGAAATGGTTCGTTGCAGGTTGAAGACTTTATTGTAAGTTGTGTTCATCTGTTTTAGATAGAGTTGACGACGCATAAGGGCTTGTTTGGCTGCAACTTTGTTTCCTGCTTTCAAGAACTCTTTCGCCATAACTCTTTGTTCGTCAGATTGACGTTTATACTTGACAGCTGTCACATTTAGTTTATTTATCGTACGACGAAGGACCGCTACGGTTTTTTGAGGGGTAACCTTTTTTTTCCCAAACAGTTTTTCTAAGAACTTTGGCAATCAATTCACCTCATCTAGACGACGAAGTACGAGACAAAAAATTACTCTTTGATATCCCTCTATACTCATTATTGATTGTACCTTCAAGTTATAAATCTCTTTTCTTATTTCGTGCGCGCACCCCCATCATTTACAGTTTTTATAATCAAATAGAGAAATAGCATCTCATCAATTGCGTAACCTTCAGGGGTGCTTAAAAGAATTCTTTGAAAGAAAACTTCGATGAAAAACATTTGTTAAAGTAAAAGGATCAGATTAAAGCTGTATAATTGTTTCTACTCTTTTGTCTTTGGATATTTCTGATAATAATCCCAAAAAATGCTTCTGAGCTTTTTTTAGTTCTTTAAATTTATGAAAATTCTTGATTTTTGAGTTTTCAGCAATAAAGGAGAAGTATTTTTCATCTTGACCTCGTAATAAACACAGAAAAATATCATCACTAAAGCAGACGCTCTGAATTAACTCCCATCTGTATGGAATAGGTTCACGATTCCCCCTCATCTTTGCTTTCTCCCTAGATGATTTTAAGTGGATTTGATTAGATAAAAACAACTTCAGAGCAATATCTCGAAGTAAAACAACTTTTCCCATAAATATAATTTCAACAGAGTTTAAAAGCCCCGCAAAATTTCAAAATCAGACATAGTTGATTTTCAGAGAAAAGAGATAAATTACATATTCAATAAAAACAAGTTTTTGTTCTAGATTCTTGTATTGAGGGTGCATAGATGAATCTAGTTTTACATATACAGTTTATTACGTTCTTCTATCCGTTCTGCCATCCATTTACTGAATTGAGCAAGTGTAGGATCTATTTTTTTTTCTGAGTAGATCAATTCGGCAGAGGCTACTATGGAGGCGATAATATGTGCTTTATTTGCATCAGGTAGCTGTGGTATCTGTTCTAATTCTTGCTTAACGCGTTTTTCAAAATCATCAATTGTGAGTAATCCCTCCATGACCAGTCGAAAGCCAGTAAGGATATTTTCTGTGATATTTTCTAGGTCAATTTCCAAATTAAGACCCTGAAGAAATGCTAAAGTAACATTCACAGTCTCAGCATAACATTCAAAAATAAGGAGAGGATCGTCCATGCGATCTTGTGTTTGTGACAATGCAATTTCTGGTGGAATCTTCGTTTTTAATGCATGTGCAATCTTTAATTTTCCAAATTCACGAATCGTATCTAAAAACGGAAGGATAAAAGAAAGTACTAGAGGTGCAAAATCAATATTGTTTTCTTCAAGAAGTATTTCGATTGCATCGTGGGCTTCTTCAAACGTAATTTCTTCTGTAATATACGCCTTAAAGATTTCAATAATCAATGCACGAATATGAAGGGCTAATTCATAATTTCTGAGACGCAAGGTAAGTAAAGTAAATACAGTTTCCATCAACTCTCTGTCAAAAAATGTGATAAGAATCCATTCTGCAGTTAATCCTTTAATGTCCCGTATACGTTCTTCAATATCTGTATCTATCTCCACTTCTTTCCTAAATTGCTTTGCAAATGTGGTTAATGAATTAACAATGAATTGCTGAAGGGTATCATCAATATCAACTGTATTGTATGTTCGTTTCATAAATGAAAATATATCTTCCTCTTTAACTGGCGCAATTAACGCGTTCTTAAAAGATTTGAGTAATTTTTCATGCAGTAAACTTCTTTTCTTTGGGGTTAGAGTTAAAACAAGTCTTTCAATTATAGGCCAGAAGACAAACTTGAAGAAATCATTTAAGAGTTCTTCATTTTCTTTTAAGAAATTGTTAGGCAAATTTACTCCCTCTTCTTTTTCAAGAGAAGACATGATAATTTGTGCTTTCCAAAATCGTTTAAAAAATCTCATAATATGGCCTGTGACACATAGAGAGCTCAATCTTTTCAAAGAAAAAGACAAGCTTCTATAAAATATACATTAATCTCTGTATCGAACCTAATTTGAATCTAGTGTAAATAAAAGAATACAGCGTTGATGGAAATAAAAGACTAATCAGTCTTCTTTCAGTTTTTCAATTTCTTTTTGTAGTTCTTTTGATCTAATATCTGGAGAAGGTAGTCCTGTTTCGGCATGTACACTCCTTTCAGCGCCAAGTTCCACCATTATCTTATCTACTTCAGTATCCTCGACATCTGCTGCCATTGTACCCTCAAGTCCATCTTCCATCACTTCACTAGTGATATCTGCCTCACCGAGCACGCCTTCTAGTTCATTGATAGTTTGTCCAAGTTCAGGCGCTTTAATTTGTGCATTAACTGTACGTAATGACCTGATAACCCATTTGAGATCTTTTCCCAGATCACCTACTGCTTGTGCACGTTCCAACTTAAATTGTAGACCATTGATCCTGCTCTGTAATTGACTGTAGCCCATGGCCCATCGCCGATAGCGTGCTGCATCTGTTGCATACATCCTTCCATTGTCTAAATTTCCCTGTTGAATCTCTCCACGCGCTTCACGAAGCATTTTTCTTTCTTTGTTTTTTAGTTTCTTTTTCTGACGCTCAAGTCTTCTGTCCGTGAGTTTTAAGTTTATGATCAAATCCTGAAGGCTTTTTCCTCCACCAAGCCAGCTCATAAATCTTTTGAATACTATTTTAATCACTTCTTTTACGATCTTTCTTTTATCTAAGAAAAGATCACGCATCCTTATAAAACTTTGTATGCGACTTTTTTCGTCCCCTGCTAGTAATTCTGTCTGATCAAGGGTGTCAGACCTTTATATTTGTTTACAGTTTATTTATTTTAAGGGGTGAAGAGATAGACTTTAATGCTATGAGGTTCTGCCATTAATTCACAATCAGACTCAAGCCACGCTCTAAACTCATAATCTGGATCAATAGATGGTATTCTAGCGTTGTCAATCAGTAACCACACTTTTTCTTCAGAATTCTGTATCTCTTCAAGGACACTAGGTTCAAAAAATTCAATAGATAATCTGTAATCGACTTTCCCCAAATAATACTCAACAGCCTTATCACCTGTAGTTGCAATGAGATCTTCCGGTTCCATATTAGATGTAACATATGCACAGGCAGATTTCCAATCTGGATGGATTTCCTTTGTATAATGCTCAAAGAGGGCAGGTAGGTTAATTATACTAATAACCGTAGCAAATACAAATCCTAGGGCTAAGAACTTGTTTAACTCCAGATTCTTTAACATTATAACGTGAAATTTCTTTTCTTTTGCACTTTTCATAATTCTTTCAAAGATTTCTATTATGAGACTAGATGACAATAGTGCAAAAGCGGGCAAAGTAAAAATAACATATCGAGGAACAACATTGGTTACAAATGTAAGCACAGAAACCGTAGCCACAGGAATCGCTGCATAGCCCGTTAATAAGTAGCCCGCTTTATTTTTTTGTGAAATTAAATAAATTGCACTAACTACGGAGAATAGCGATAACGTTGGTCCAAAAGTGTCTTCAAATAGCGTCAAGAAATAAATGTGGATAGGCAATCCCCATCTTGAGCTTGTGCCTCCAATCTTGAATGTTAGTGTCTGGGGAATAATGGTAAGAAACAGTGGCAAGGTAAAGATAAAGAACAAAGCAAAAAAGATTATAAGATATTTATAATTGATGCTAATTTCTATTTTCTCAAAAAACTTTATTGAGATCAACCAAGCAGCTATTATTACTAGGATAAGAATAGCTAAATAATGCGTATAAAAGGCAAGTATAGTAAATAATACCGAAAGTACGTAAGATGTGAGCGTTGTTTTATAAATTGTACGATAAAAGAAATATAAGGCTAAGATGGTAAAAACCGTTAATTCAGTATACATTCTTGCTTCTTGAGACCATCTAATATACCATGGAGATAAGGAAATTATAAAAGAGGCAACCAAGCCTTCTTTTTCGCCAAATAGTTGTTTTCCAAAAAAATAGATTAAAGGTATTGTAGCAATGCCAAATAGGCATGAGGGAAGTCGTGCAGTAAATTCTGTCGTTCCTAGAGTTTCTATTACGATCCTAAGGATCAGGAAAGAGAGCGGTGGATGTGAGATGTTGTATAAATTGCCTCTAGCATCCAGAATAGATGAGGCTTCGTCATACCAAAAACTTTGAGCACCTAATTTGTAAAACCTCAAAACTGCTCCAATAATGGTAATTAAAATGATAAGAAAAATGTTCAACGTACGTGGAGCTGATAAATTGCGCTTAATTGAGGTTTTTGTAAGCATTTTCACAACTTTCCGTAAATAATCATTCTTGTTACCACTAATGTCAATAAAATGATATTAAGAACTTATCGATTAAGTGGCAAAAGGACTCGTAAGGGATAGTTTATTATCGATGTAGGAAAAAAGGTGAAAAAAAAAGAAATTCATTTGACAAAAATGTCCACAACTTTTTGCTGTGTGACATCGATAAGCCCTTTGTCAGTGATTTTCAATTCGGGGATCACTGGTAGTGCGATAAATGATATTGTAAAGAAGGGTGACTTTAGAGTACAATTTAATTCTGTCTTGGCTGTTTTTAGTAAATCAACATAATTTTTAGCCACCGTCATACCAGATGCATCACTAAGTATTCCACCAATTGGAAGTGGAAGATCTGCAAGGATTTTTCCATCTTTTGCAACCACTAAACCACCATTCAACTCCATAATATGCTTAACTGCTGTGCTCATATCGTTCGGATCCGCTCCAACAACGACTATATTATGTGAATCGTGTGCGACTGAGCTTGCAATGGCTCCAGATGTAATTCCAAAACCCTTGATGAAACCTTTGCCAATATTACCCTCATTTGAATATCTCTCAATGACAGCTACTGCTAACATATCTTCTTCAGGATTTGGTTCCAACTTTCCTTTTTTAATAGAGACTGTACCTTCTTCTGCGGTTGTGTAAATTGTACCATCCTTTACACCGATTGCTCGAACGCGCTGTGGTTTCTTCTTCTTAGTTTTTACTAAGAGTTGCGCTGGTTTTGGTGGAGTTTTAATTCCTATAGTCTTTTTAATCGATTCTGAAAACTCAAAATCTGGCGCGGAAACCAGTAATTGTCCTTCGTCTAAAACCGGTTTACCGTCAAAAATGACTGTAGAAGGTTTTATGGAATTCAAATCATCTAATATTACAAGATCCGCAGTTTTTCCAGGAGTTATACTGCCAAAAGTCTTGTCTAATCCTAAGTATTCAGCAGGATTTATAGTAGCAATTTGAATAGCAGTAACAGGATCTAATCCACTCTCGATTGCTCTTTTTATAACATGATCTATATGTCCCTTTGTAATGAGATCAGACGCTGAAAGATCATCGGTAGCAAATAAGCAGTGCCTTGTGCCAATCTGTTTGTCGATAATTGCTTTCAAGAGAGTTTCTAAGTTCTTACAACCAGTACCTTCCCTGATTTGGAGCCACATGCCTAATCTAAGTTTTTCCAGGGCTTCATCTCCTTGTGTGGTTTCGTGATCTGACATAATACCCGCAGAAAGATATGCATTCAATTCTTTTCCAGTAAGACCTGGTGCATGTCCATCTATGACTCTAGCATCTTTTCCTGTTTCTAACTTAGCTAAGATTGTTGGATCTGCATGAAGAACACCTGGATAATTCATCATTTCTCCTAATCCAATTATTGGCGAACGAGGGTATAGCGATAACAGGGTTGCGATATCGTGTTCTTTAATAGTATGTTTTGTAGTTTCCAATTCTGGTGCCGCCGGAACGCATGTCGGAACAAGGAAATAGATCCTCTGAGGTATATTTCTTGCTTCAAGCAAAAATTCCTTAATACCTGCAATTCCTGACGCGTTTGCGATTTCATGTGGATCCCATACAATACTTGTTGTTCCATGCAAAAGCGAGTACTTTGAAAAGTTTGTAGGAGTTAACATACTACTTTCAATGTGGATATGTGAATCAAAAAACCCTGGTGTCACAACACCTTTCGTCTTTATAACAACTGTATCTTTTCCGACGATATCTTCAACATCACCCACACGTACGATTTTATTGTTTGATATTCCTATATCTGCAGGATAAACCTCTTTCGTTATTGTATTTACGATCTCTGATCCTTTTATTACTAAATCAGCTTTCATCTCACCGATTGCTGTCTTTATGAGATTTTCTAACATCTTTTCCACCTTTGCTCTCTTTAGAGCATTTTAATTATTATCAACTGTGCAATTAACGTACATTAGATGTATTTTAAACGGAGATATTTGTAGTTTATTGTCAAATCGATACTTCAATACAAAAATAATGAGCACGACTTCTTCTTGATTTGTGAGAAATTTTTATCTTATAGAGTTTTTAGATTTCGAAACCAAAAGTTCTTAAAATATCTCTCCATAATGCTGATGATATCGATTGGTGGTGACGTTTATCAGAGAAAAGATCTCCTTCCTGCAAGCTAGCATAATCTCTTTATTTAAAAAAATTGGTTCAAAATCCACTTGGAATGACGATCGCGTTAAAATCTTCTTTATTGCACTTGTAATCTATCTTTTTTCTCTATCTGTTTTTCGAGCTTTTCACTCGGAGGATGAGTTCAGTTATTTCTACTTGACTTATTCTATTGTCGAAAACCGAAGTTTTACAATCGATCCTATTGCAGGACATCATTTAAGCAACACCGAAAACTTCGTGCAATATGATGGGAATTGGTATTCAAAGTATCCTCCTGGTTTGCCTTTTCTCGCAATTCCATTTTATCTTGTTGGAAGATTCATTTGGCAGTTAATGGGATTCAATGGATTCCCGTTGATTATTATGTGTTCAATTAGTAGTTTTTCTGCCGCATTTTCTCTTGTCATAGTATATGAGTTCTGTACGTTCTTCAAATTCAGTTATATAGCAAAAAGAGCAACAATTGTCACATATGGATTTGGAACAATAGCGTGGGTGTATGCGAAGACCTTTTTTTCACACTCTATTGCTACGCTTTTCATTTTATTGAGTTTATATTTATTCATTTCAATGACAAGAGATGAAAAAGAGGATTCAGTTTACATGAAGTCGTTACTATCTGGAATAGCAATAGGGCTTGCTACCCTCATTCGCTATACAAGTTTCCTTTTTGTATTTCCTTTGGTCTTTTATTTTGTCCTAAAACCTATGTCTCTGAAAAAGGAGCGAGCAACACTTTTTATTTTCCCTCTCCTAATATTCATTCTACTTGCTGGGTGGTACAATTTCATTTGTTTTGATAGCCCCTTCATTACAGGCTATCATTTAAATCAATTGTATGGAAATGAAACGGAACGATTTACAACTCCTATTTACATAGGATTATGGGGTCTCCTTATTTCTCCGAAAAGGGGGTTGTTTATTTATTCGCCTGTTCTTTTGTTTAGCATTATCGGTATAAAAGAACTCTATACAGAAGTAAAAGAAGAGACAGTTCTCCTAATAAGTTCCTTTATGATACTGTTGTTGGTCTATTCTGCATGGTGGTATTGGCCTGGTGGTCTTTGTTATGGACCTCGTTTGCTGCATGAAGCTATTCCACTCTTCACAATTCCAATAGGAAAATCCATAGACTCATATAAAAATAAAAGGATATTTTGGATCGCCTTTATTGTGCTTCTATGCTTCAGTATTTATGCACAGTTTGCTGCCGTAGTTACTGACTTCATAACCACAGATTATCCAACATCATTTAATGAAATTGGACTGATTGCTGTATCGAGGAAATTATTCAATGGAGAATTCGATACCTTGCTTAGTAGACTTCTTGGAATCTAAGTGCATTACAAATAGATTTTTGCGGTCTCATAAGATTTTTTTATATGAGATTGACCATTATTGACGACATCCATATGTCCTGGCGCTAAAATGTCTATGTTTAATTCTGCTAAACGTTCTAGGGAATTTACAAGATCCTTGCTATTTCCTCCTGGAGGTAAATCGGTTCTTCCAAAGCTCCCATGAGCGAAAACTGTGTCTCCCGAAAATAATATACGTGCTTCTTTTTCGTAGAGGCAAATACTTCCACAAGTATGCCCAGGCGTATGAAGCACTTCAAAAACAAATTCATCAAACCTAATAATATCGCCGTCTTGTAATTTTCTTGCTATAGGTGTTCCTTGTAATGGTAAAGAAAATAGTGCTGCTGCTGTAGCTTCCTTATCTCCTTCCTCGACATAATTCGCTTCGCTTTCATGGATACTAACGTCTGCAGATGTTTTTTCTACTAACTCATTCAGCCCGCCAATGTGGTCGACGTGCGAATGTGTTAGAATTATATTTTGAAGGCTTTCTAAAGAAATATTAGATTTTTTCATCGCATCAATTAGATTATGAGCGTATAAACCAGTATCGATAACCAGATATGCATCTTGGCCTATTAAATAGACATTAGAAGTAAAACTCTCTGAAACTCTGAGTATCTTTATTTGGGGCATAATTTCGATAAGATCTGACAAATTAATACACATCTATGTACATATTATAGGTGAAAATTTACAGGTGAATAGTGAATTTAATTCTTTTGGAAAAAGGCAAACGTTCGCGCTGTGTTCATTCTTTAAAACATTTAGAT
>NZ_JAHPYX010000207.1:0-8261 GCF_019058535.1 Candidatus Borrarchaeum sp. | reverse complement strand
GCTTTTCTATAACATCAACATCGGTCTCGGCTAGCCCCATATGGAACTGTGCCAGAATGATGGGATCCTTTAGGGTTTCCGCTACTTTGCTTTCGGAGCATGTACCCTCAAAAGCAATATAGGGTCCTGCCATGACATCGAACTTGAGGAGCAAGATTGTTTTAATGCCACATTCCTGCAACGGATAGGAATTTAAGAACAAGGTTTCACCGATCACAAATCACGCCTCCCTTTCCGTTCTTTGCACTAACTCAAGAAACGCTTCCTTAACATTTGCACCTGTTGCAGCGGAAGTAGGAAAAATGATTGTGGAATCGTTAATTTCAAGATGACTGGCAATCATCTCAGGAGATAATGTGTTAGGTAAATCTTGTTTGTTAATACAAACCACATATGGTAGACGTAATTCACCTATAATCAACTGGTGTATATTCTTGGCGACTGCTAAGGCTTCTTCATTAGAAGAATCAATAATCAAGAAGGCACCAGTTGCTCCTTTCCACCAGAGTTTCCAGAGAGGTTGATAGCGCTGTTGACCTCCCAATTCCCAATTAACATAACACTTACCATTATTCAAGGGCACTTTATAAAAGGCAACTCCTGGCGTCGGCATATATATGCCAGAAGAATTTAACTGAGTTTCCTCAATTACACACTCAAGACAGGATCCAAAGGTGCTTTTTCCAGCTCCTGCTGGCCCCATTAGTAAAAATTTCAATACTTTTTCTTGCTTACTAGTTACCTTTGTCTTAGATAACTGTGTAATTCCCATTACCAGTTCACCACTGACATTTGATAGCGGTCTATTTAAAGTCCGCGTTTTTGTATGCCAGCTGACGCTTCTTTATTGGAGAATAGAATATGCTGAGACTTACATTTTTAAACTGAGATTTAATGAGACGAAATCTAGAAATAAAGACGTTCGTTTGAAGTTTTAAGAAAACAGTACGCTAGTTAAGAACAAAAAATAAAGGAAAACACTTTAGAGAATTTGCATTTAAGTGAGTGTCAATTACAATTATTGGAGATTCAGTCAGAAAAGAAAAAGTTATAAATCTTGTATGCTTGCTCCAAGATGCGAATAGGCGATTCAAAAAATCTCCTTTCTTAAAGAAAAAGAATTCGAAAGGTAAGTCTCTCAATTTGAATAAGCCAATAAAAGGAATATTATTTGATCAGCAACTCTTTAACGGTTTCCTTTGGTGAGATATTGTTATGAATGTCCAGATACTTGAAAAGACACAAGATATGTTACGATTTATATTAGAAGATGTAGATGCCTCTTTTGCAAATGCTTTCAGAAGAGTTATGATAGCAGAGGTACCTACTTTTGCTATCGAAGATGTCATAATCATTGAAAATACATCTGCTTTGTATGATGAATTATTAGCTCATAGGCTTGGATTAATACCGCTAAAGACTGATCTTGAGTCTTTTGTCTTACCACAGGATTGCGGATGCGGGGGAACTAATTGCCCGAGATGTTCCGTGACCTTAACATTAGTTAAAGAGGCAAAAGAAATAGATAATCAAGGTGATAGTGTAATTGTATATTCAGGGGATCTTGTGTCGCAAGATCCTGAGGTTGTTCCAGTAAATGATTTAATACCTATTGTTAAACTGGCAAAAGGTCAACGCACAGAATTAGAAGCAATCGCACAACTAGGAAAAGGAAAAGTACATGCAAAATGGCAACCAGTAGCAACTTGTTCCTATAAATATATTCCAATTATTGACTTAAAAAAACAAGAATGTACAGAATGCGGTGATTGTGTAGAAAGTTGTCCAAAAAGCATTCTTAGATTAGAAGAAGGTGGATTAATAATTCAAAACATGTTAGATTGCATTTTATGCAAATTGTGCGAGGATACATGTGATTTTAATGCAATAAAAGTACGATGGGACAATAGAATTTTTGCGTTTTCTGTGGAATCTACTGGAGCATTATCTCCGGAAAAAATTGTTAAAAAAGCTGTAGAAATACTCCAAGGAAAGGCAGAAGCATTCAAAGAAGAAATCGAACTAATTCAAGAGGGTGAAAAATCTGAAATCTACAGGTCCAACTAATCCTAATGTGCAATCTATAAGAAGATACTTACGTAGAAGTGCACATAAATGGCATGCTAGCATTTGGAGGGATGTCGACAACTATTTACAAAAGCCTCGTAGAACCAATGTAGAGGTTAATCTTAGTAAAATTAATCGTCTAACGAAGCAGGATGATATAGTAATTGTTCCAGGAAAAGTATTATCCTCTGGTAAACTCTTGCATCATGTTACTATTGCGGCTTTAAATTTTTCTCAACATGCAAGAGAAAAAATACTCTTTAGTGGCGGTAAATGCCTTACTTTACAAGAACTAATAAAACAAAATCCAAAGGGATCGAACATTAAGGTCATTACATAATCAAATTGAAAAATAATTTAATTAATCCTTGTAATTTAACTAAATCTCCTTTCGGTGGTCTAAGAATGAATGAATTGGTCATCAACGCAGAAAATAAAATAGTTGGTCGATTATCAAGCTCAGTTGCAAAAAGATTACTACTTGGCGATAAAATTATTATTATAAATGCAGAAAAAGGCATTATTACTGGAGATCCAAAAAGCATATTGCGAAAATATAAAGGAAGGTTACAAATAAGGACTGCAACCGCCCCATGGAAAGGACCACTACATCAACGTATGCCTGATAGATTTCTTCGTCGTATAATACGTGGAATGTTACCTTGGGATACACCTCGCGGAAGAACAGCATATGAACGCCTAAAAGTGTATATGGGTACACCAAAACATCTTAAAGATGTTCCAATCGAATCTCTCCCTAAGATTGAATGTAAAACTATCAGAAAGAAAGTCTATCTATCTGAGATATGTAAAGAGATTGGATGGTCTCCTTCAAAGAGGGAATAATATGCCTAAAGTTATATTAACATCAGGAAAAAAGAAAACAGCGATTGCTCGGGCTATAATCAGACCAGGTAAGGGTAAAATACGAATAAACAAGATTCCTTTAGAAATATTTGAACCAGAGTTATGCAGATGGAAAATTATGGAACCAGTGATACTAGCAGGCACAGAAATTATCAACCAAATTGATATAAACATCGATGTCAGAGGTGGAGGGTTTATGGGGCAGACAGAGGCTGTTAGAACTGCCTTAGCAAAAGCCATATCAGAATGGACAGATAAACCCGAGATTAAGCGAAAATTCCTAGAGTATGACCGAATGCTTCTTGTTTCAGATGCCAGAAGGAAAGAACCGAAAAAATTTGGTGGCAGAGGAGCGAGACAGCGCTTCCAAAAATCCTATCGATAGACCTTACTTGAAATTAATATTTGAGATGTTCAAATATGGTATCGAATAAGGAGAAAACGTCTAGATAAACAAGGTCATTCAGGTAAGAACTTTCTTAATTGAGGCGCTATTTTTCTTGCTGTCTCAAACGCACTTAATACTTCAGGTAGCTTAAAAGTTCCATCTCCTCCTTTTTGTAATGCACAAAGATTTCCATCTTGAGTAAATGTAAAGGTTATTCGCCCTGTCATTGCAAATTCTTCTTTAAGACATGGATCAACTATCGTAGCACCATTCATTTTTGCTATGGTGACAGCAATGGGATGGTCAACTATAGGGAGTGGAATTGTTTCTTCAAGATATTCAATTTCGTTATCTTTTTTGATTTCTAACTTCGGCATTTTTGCTGTCATAAGAGCAGCCATGACTGCTAAGGCAGAAGCATCAATGAGATTTCCATCATGATCTAAGGCATAAATATCAACAAAGACAATCCATACTTTTTCTCCCTCAATAATACACAACTTTTTCGTATCAACAGCATGTGATTGTCTCACGCCTCGGTCGACTACTCTTGCTAATTCAATCCCTACTTCTGTAGGAGGTCCACTTTCAAAGAAAGGGGAAGCAATTGGTGCAAGTTCTGCACTTACAGTGACAACACCCTCATCGGGCATATCAGGGTATGGAGTACCCATTTCCATTTTAATTCCTGCTAAAACTCTGGTATTGCCTAAAATTACATCAGCCGAGCCGTTCGCTTTTTCAATAGTGTTGGTCTTTATTGTAATTTCCCTAAATTCATCTAGCGAACGTTCATCAATACGATTGCCCTTGTTTACAAGTTTTTCAATATAGTTTTGTTCGATTTCAGAAAGGATTTTCTCAGACTTAACCATTTTAATCACCTTCTTCGGAGATATCATCCTCAGAATCAGTTTCATCGCGAATCTCAGCATATTTGTTCTTCAATGTTTCTTTTTGCATTTCGTAGATATTTTTGCAGCCAGTAATAGCTAAATTCATTGCATCTTCAAACTCTTTTGGTGAAAATGATCCATCCATTTGAAGCAATGTAATCTCTTCTGTTCGAGGGATAAATGCTAAAGGAAGATCTGCCTCACCACATTTGTCTTCAGTGTCATCGAGATCTAAAACAAGTGTCCCTTCAATTTTTCCAGCAGCACATCCTGCTACTAAATCTTTTAGTGGTACTCCTGCGTCTGCAAGAGCTAAAGATGCGGCAGTGATGCTAGCACATCGTGTTCCTCCATCCGCTTGTGTAATTTCGATATAAATATCTACAGCGGTTCGAGGAAACATAATGGAAAAAATTGCTGGCTCTAATGACTCACGAATGACCATGGATAATTCCTGTTCCCTTCTACTTGGAGCAGGGCTTTTTCTTTCATTTCAGCAGGCTATTTAGAAATTGAATGCCTTCTACTGAGAAAGATGCCATTCGATAAGTACACCTTACACGAGCTTTATTTGGTAAGGCTAAATGACGCGGATGTAACTCTCGTGGACCATATACAGCCGCGTAAATCTTATTTCTTCCTTGTTCTACATAACTTGATCCGTCAGCCGTTTTAAGCACACCAATCTCCATTTTCATTGGTCTTAATTCATCAAATTTGCGACCATCAGATCGGATACCTTCATCAGATATAAGTTTAAGAGGTGGTACCGACTTTTTATCTACCATTTCTTCTCCTCCTTTTCATTTTCCTATGATTTCATATTTACTTCCTAACACATTCCAACACTTAAGAAACTAAACGTTTATTCAAAACCGAAAAGGGTCATTCTGCTCAGAATTAGCGACTCTTATTCTCCAAATAAATCGCCTAATTTTTACATATACATTTATTTTAATCTATCGCATCAGTTTTAGGATGTCATCTATTAGGTCAACGTGACTTAAAAGTATTCTTCGACAACAATATCTTGTTATATTTAATTCATCTAATATTTCTTTTGGAGATTCGCCTTGTTTTATCTTCTGAGAGAAGGGTATCCACTTATCTCCAATTACCTTTCCACATGTGAAACAACGAATGGGAATGATCATCTTATAACACCAAAATCTACTGAACGCGTTCTATCTGGAGAATATTGGCATTCTTTTTTAATCTTTTCGTTCCTACGAAATCAGCGAGAAAACCCACCGTTATTAATTTTGAAGCCATTGATTATATTAAATAGCCATTTTTTCCTCTTGAGCAAGTTTATGAGCTAAACGAAGTGGCTCTGGTAACTTATAGCCTTTTAAAGAACATTTTACTATTCTTAAGCAACTATCAATAGTTATTAGGTGTCCTGGCGAAACAATGATGGGCTTACAACCCTTTTTTGATAGAAAAATTGCCCCCACCCTTCTGCCTTTATAACTTACGTAGCAATATGATCCTACATTAGTTGGTATTTCACAAACCATTCCATATAGAAGTTTAGTAGCTATGCCAATGGTTGGTATGCTAGTAAGGACGCCTATATGAGATGCGTATCCATAAAAGAGTGGATGAGCAATCCCATGACCATTAATCATTAGGACATCTGGGCGTGTATTAATTTTTTCTAGGAGCGCTAAGGTAGGAGGTCCCTCTCTAAATGCGAGAAAAGTAGGGATATAGGGAAAAACAACTTTTTGTTTTATTGCTTTTCTCTCTAAGATTTCTAACGTTTTAAACTTAAGCGCAACATAAGCAACTATACAAGTAGTATTTTTATATGACAGATCTACTCCTGCTAACACAACGGGAGTACCAAACTTGTCTTTAAGAATAACTTTTTTAGCAAGATACATCTGTTCTTTTCCAAGAGAATCAAGATCAATTGAGTTATATTCAATCTTTTCAGAGAATCTTTTCATCAAACATTGAGTGATAACCCTCTTGGTTTGAAAGTTCAAACACATCCCTGTTTTGCATAAATTTCTGTATTGTTAAACAATTTCTCGTTATGAACCATAATATACAATTATTTCAGAGTTAATGTCTCCTAAAGTGATTTTGTTTCCATAAGAATACCAATAAATACAGGACCTCTAATATCGATTTTTTTTCCTTTTGAAGTGATAATTCTCCTTGTAGGTTCTTCTATTGTTAAATTTATATCAGCTGCATTTTTAACCATTCTTACTCTTAACGTATACTCATTTCTGTCACTCTTTAGTAGATCTTCTATATCTTTTGCTGCTTTGGCAACTACAGCATCTAAATATCGAATTCCAGTCGACTGACCTTCCTTCTTTAACTTTTCAGTTGGAACCACTCCGATTATATTTCCTTCAGAGACCAAAATTTCATTTAATGCGGCAGGGCCTAATAGTTTGACATCAGGATCAGGTTCCCAAACATAGATTTGCGTGAGTTGAGATTCAAAATGTTTTTGCCATGCTAATACTTTTGTTGGAGAACTGTCATCCTTATGTTCTTCAGCGATATTTATGATCGCCTGCATTATTTCTTTTCCAAGATCTGTTTCTGGGCTTTCAGTTAATTTAATCCCCTTTAGAAGTTCTTCATCTTTTAGATCCACTCTAGAGTAAAAATAAGGATAAACAAGTTGTCGGATGTCTGTTTCGCCAGTTTCGACCATAACAAAACGTTCCACTCCAAAACCTGCATTAAATACTGGATATTCTATTCCGAAGTTTGCAAGTGCTATTGGTGAATAAAAACCTAAATCTCCTATTTCAATAACTTCTCCAGTCTTTGGATGTTCAATAAAAATTTCTGATTCTGTTTGAGGAGCATAATATTTCGATGTAGCTCGTTTTTTTGCAAAGATGACTTCTTTATATCCAAGTTCTTTCAAAAAATCTTCAACAACAATTTTACCATCTTCTAATGTCATATCTGCCATGATTACATACGAGATAGTATAACTTGAGTAAAGATGAGTGCTATCTAGTTTCTGCTCTCTTCGGAACTTTGGGCCTATGCTAAATAGTTGTACTGGGAGAGGTTGCAAATATTGGATCTTGGCTAATGCTGGAAACCATAATGCTGTGGTATGACTCCTTAATGTCAGTTTTGTAGGGATTGGCTCAAGTCTTTTCATTTCTGAGAAAACAGAATCAATCATCTTACTTGCATCATCTTCTTTCACTTCTAGATCTGAAACAATAACTTCAAGCATATTATCGGCTTCAACTTTACCCGCTTTGTATTCTCTGAAGATTTTTTGTAATTCAGAAACCTTTTCAAATCCAGGGATAATTTCTTGAATTTGTTCAAGTTTCTCTTTGGAAATTCCGATATCAGGTCGTGGTAACCCTGCTAAATAGAATATACGGTCAAGAATCAGGCATGCTTCAGGTCCATATTCGCGAAATATGGTTCCCTCATCTACGATAATTGGTAAAACAGTTTCCTTAAAGCCTAGTCTCAGTAATGTTTTTCGCGCTCTTTCAATAAATGTAAATATTGGATGTGGTTTTCCCTGTGGCTTTAAACGTAAAAGCCTTCCTTTTTCTTTTAAAAGGCTTTTAGACATGAGCCAGGCCTTTTCATAATCCTTTTCCATCTCTGCTTTCAATTTTTGCAGATCAAACTTTCCCATTTTGATTCCCATTCTTAATTCATTGTTATCATAAGTAAGCACAAGCTCTATGCTCAATGATGAATGATAAGTGGAGTTTATATATTTTCTTTATATCTCCAGAGTGAATAGCTGAAAGAATCGAAAAAGAAGCGGAAAAAGTGAATTTCTTTGTTGGAAAGAGATTTCTAGGCTCATCCACAAAGAGTACAAAGGTCGTATTAGGTCAATTACCCCAACCTAAAGGGTAGGGGCTTGTTCCGTGAGGAATGAGAGCAATTAGTTGATTAGCCTAAGAGAGGTCATACAGTTTATGGCGGTATCTGAGTTATCAGGAGAGTTCAAGAACACACCAAGGGATGCTTCTCTAGTCCCTTGCTCTGTAAATGATGGTTTAAACAGAGAGGAAACTCTC
>NZ_JAHPYX010000206.1:0-3978 GCF_019058535.1 Candidatus Borrarchaeum sp. | reverse complement strand
CCTCTACTTGTTGGGGGGATGAATCGTGTTACGTGTTCACTTTCACAGTGGTCCCCAACACTTAAATAAGGTGTGGTACCTCTGGTAGTTAGAATTGAGCTGAGGTCACACTCGCCACTTCTCATATTAATCATGCATTCAGGGCAGGAACTGCCCGTAGAGCCTGTTTGACATGTCCCGTTGGGGAATGAATGATTCAGGAAGCCAGCCTACTTGTAGGGTGGTAGTTCACTGCTATCCAATGTCCTATGTATAGTTTGGGTATTTTTGTCGGGATGATTGCACAAAATCATTAGAGAAAATGAACATCAAGAGATACTGAGCGCGCCTACCTGTAATGAAAACCTTTATAGCAATGAAACTACAATAGACGTCTATGTTTTCAGTGTGCTAAAGGCATATATTTGTGTATCATGCATATAGCACACATGTCGCGCGCTAGAATTATATATATTCGTTTTATAAAGCAAAATATGAAGTGAAAGAGGGGATTGCTAGATGGTCGCAGCTAAGATAAGCTTATCACAGATGAAATTAGATAACTGGCTCAAAGTTGTTCAGAAGGAAGAAAAGGGCACGATACTCGTGAGAACAAGTAGTGGACTTCTTGAGCCATTTAATCCCGATAAAATTGTGAAATCATTATTAAAAGAAACTGCTTATGTATCAGAGCAATATTCTGATGTCCAACCACTAATTGTGACCGAAGCACGTGAGTTGGCCAAGAGTGTAAAGCGACACATAAAAAATCTTCCTTTTGTTTCTGCTCCCCTTATCAGAGAGTTAGTTTGCACTTTAATGCTGCTAAAAGCAAAGAAGGATCCCCGATATGCAGTTTATCGTAATTTCTACACCCGTGTTGGGACTCCCATTTATGATTATCTACAAATTATCCAAGGGGGAGGCTATGAAGCTAGAGAAAATGCTAATCTTCAGCCAAATCCAGAAACCGTTCACAAAAAGATTGCTGACAAAACTGCCAAAGATGCAAATATGTTAGCCGTGCTTCCACACGAAATTGGGGATGCACATCTCACCAAACGGATTCATGTTCATGATTTAGAATATTTAGCGACTCGCCCTTTCTGTCAAAACTGGGATTTACGATATTTTCTTTATGGAGGTTTACTTCCCGATGGTACTGGACTGCATACAGCTGTAGCTGGCCCACCTAAGCACCCTGAAGTTGCACTTTTGCACTCTGTAAAGGTAATGGCTGCAGGGCAGACAAATTTTGCTGGTGGGCAAGGTCTGTATAATTATCCAGTCTATATGGCACCTTATTTGAGGGGATTAAGTTATGATCACATAAAACAATTGGCGCAGATGTTGTTCTACGAAATTGGGCAAGCGTATGTTGCTCGTGGCGGACAATTGATGTTTGCGAGTTTGCAAATGCCACCTGGGGTGCCCGAAGTATATAGAGACTTGCCTGCAGTTATGCATGGCAAAGTATTGGAAGACACTTATGGAAACTATGAAGAAGAAGTGCAAAAATTTGTTCAAGCAGTTTTTGAAGTGGCATTAGAAGGGGACTACTGGCATAAACCCTTTGTGTTTCCGAAACTAGAAGTTCTCTATGACAAAGAATTCTTAGGAAAAGAATACGAGGATTATTATCGTTTAGTACATGAAGTTGTTGCGAAATATGGAACTCCATACTTCGAGAACAGAATCCCAAGTTATAGAAGTGGTATCGGGGATAATGAGGTCAAAATAGGTTGTTATCAATGCTGTGCATATGATCAAAGTACATCGGACAAGGAAGATCCTCAGTTTTGGGACAAACTGTATTTTAAAGATGGAGCACATTTCAGCTGGGGCGCTTGGCAAGTAGTATCATTAAACGCACCGCAACATGCGTACCTTGCGAAAGGAGATGACGCACAACTATTTGAAGAACTGGAAAAGTCAATGAGGATGGCGTTACGCGTTTTCGCGATAAAAGAGCGCTGGATGAAGTCACAAATGAACAGAGGGCTCCTCCCCTTTATGACTCAGACTCCAAGAGTGAATGGACATTCCTTACCACCGGCAGTAGATCATACCCAATTAAGGCACGTCTTTGGACTGGTTGGCGTCAACGAATTAGTTCAATATCACACGGGATATCAACTTCACGAGGATAATTCTGCACTCAGATTTGCCCTTAGATTCATAGTGGAAATGGAACGAATCAAAGAGATGTTACAGGAGGAAAGTGGACTACTATTAGCTTGTGCACGAACTCCCGCAGAAAGCACAGCGCAGAAAATGGCAATTTCAGACCTTGTTCATTTCAGGGAACAGGCAATACAAGTAGTAAAAGGCGACTTGAGTAGCATTGGAGCGAATGGCACAAAAAATGTAGATCTTCCCGTGTATTACAGCAATGGAACCCATGTTACAGTAGACGCAGAAATCCCACTTTCAAAGAAGATGTCGATTGAAAACAAATTTTTCCCAGCTCTTTCGGGAGGAAATATCTTTCACGTTTGGTTAGGCGAAGCACATCCCGACCCCGAAGCCTTGATGCAAGTAACACGCAGGATGTTTACTGAAACAGCAATCGGTTATATGGCTTATACAAAGGATATGAGCGTATGCCGGGAATGTAATTCAACATCTGGCGGTTTATTAGATCAGTGCCCAATTTGCAATGGTCGAAACTTGGAATGGTATAGTAGGATAACTGGTTATTACCAAGCAGTAAGTGGTTGGAACGCAGGGAAAAAACAAGAACTAAAAGATCGATATAGAATGAGGCAGCGTCAACTAGCCTCCTAGGGCGGAGCGATCCACCCCTTTCATCCACTCTTTTTTCAAATTTGGACATTTGTAGACATTTTTTATATTTACTGCTGAGGAAATTGCATTTTTTCTCACAATACATGATTTAACAAATTCGAATGATTTTTCCGTAAATGGACACTGATATTGTCAAAAGCGAGGGAAAACAATAAATATTACGGAATAGTGAATTCTGTGAAAAGAGGGATAGTTTTGAGCGAAGAAAAGAGATTAATTGACAGAATTCTCCAAATTCGAGATGCTGCTATTGAGGCAATAAAGGATATAGCTGAAAGATTAGTTGCTAAATATCAAGTCAGCCTACAGATTACAGGGAAAATAAGTGAGACAGGAGTAGACACTACGTTTAATATAAATTTGGATGAAATTCAGAAGCTTACAATAGAAGGAGAGAGACGAAGAGTCCTTGAAAGACTTATCACTCGGATTAAGAAAAGGCTAGAAGGTTTCGATGAATCACTGTTACAGGATGTTATGGAAATGGAGAATATGTCACTTTCATTCGGTATTAAAATTCCATTTGTTGCTGAAGGTTGTATAAACATCTACATCTATAAAAAATAAGAATTCTACCTGAAAAATGGTGTATCTCTAGCGTCTTTCAGGAAGAAAACAATCTTTGAAATTATGTACCCAACTGAAATTGCGATATCTCTTTGAAGATATCATTGAGCGCCCAATACGTCTTTTTATACGTCTTGTAGAGTTTTGTATAGGTGTCTAAATTCTTTTCATCTGGCATTAGGACTTCTTCTTTGAATTTTACGAATTTCTGTACTGCATCATCCACTGATTTGTATAATTTCACTCCTACTGCAGCGAGTACAATTGCCCCTATGGTTGAAACGTCTTCACTTACGGGTGATACAATAGGTTTTCCTAGAGTGTCGGCTTTGATCTTTCTCCAAAGTGCACTCCGAGAGCCTCCACCAGTAGCAATTATTTTACTTACAGGAAAGCCTAATTCCTCGAATCGCTCGATAACATCACGGGCGTAATAGGTACTGCCTTCCATAATCGCACGTGTAAAGTGCGCTCTGGTATGTCCAAGAGTGAAACCAAGAAATGTACCTCGTGCAGTCGAACTCCATTCCGGTGTTATAGATCCCGTGGTCCAAGGAAGGAATATAAGTCCTTCACTACCAGGCGGGATCGCCGCTGCCTTTTCATCCATGATCCAATAAGGAT
>NZ_JAHPYX010000205.1:0-3335 GCF_019058535.1 Candidatus Borrarchaeum sp. | reverse complement strand
TTCCAGCCCTTCCCTAACTACAGATTTATCTTGATCATCTAAACCAGTTGTTATATGCTTGATTATTTGCATGACATCATCGGTATCGGTAAATTTTGTCTTTAAAAGGGATATTGGGTTTTTCCAATGTCCTCTAACTTTATCTACTTTTAATTTGAGTTTATCGTGAATATTATCAGGTATTAAAAAGAGGAGTGCTTGCGTAACTTTATCTAAATCTTCTGTTGCATGAACGTGCGTTGTAAACTCAACAGAAGAAATCTGGAAGGTAAAATCATTTTTCTTACTCATTGGCATCACAAAGGTTAGAAATCTCAAGTTATTATCGGCTTAGTGGATATTGAGGAAACTAATGAAGTACTAAATAGATGTAATCAGATTACATTGTGGAGATCATCTATTACAGCCTTCTAAGAAAAATAGAAGGAAAGGACTTATAGTATAGAAAGAAAAAAGATTATTTTCCTCGATGCCTGTGGCTTGCCAAACTAGGACGTATTTTCTCTGTGCCTAATCCTTTCTTACGTAGACCTCTTGACTTTTTCCCAGCACTTGTTAGTCCTCGTGCAGCCCTACCTTTATGAGTTGGATCACAAATCCAATTTATTCTAGGATCAGACTGAATCACTGGATGGTTTGGATCAACTAGAATTATTTCAAACCACTTATACATACCATCTGCTTCCACCCAATAACTATTAAGCACACGTAAATTGGGAAATCTTCTTTCAGCGTTTTCTTCGGCCATGACCTGTCTAGACTTCCCTAATGTAATTTTTGTAACACCCATGCGCTTTGATCGCCTGCCACGTGTTGGGCGAGGTTTTTGTCGTGACCCACGTCGAACTCGAACTCTAGTTAAAACAAAACCTTGTTTTGCTTTATATCCTAATTTCCTCGCACGATCAATACGTGTTGGTCGGTCTATGCGAACTGTTGCGGGTTGACGCCTCCATTTTATGCGCCTTTGCCGTGAAAGTCTTTTCATAACTTTCGAGTCTTTGTCTTTCCACATTTTTTCAACATAAGAATATAAACCCATTAAACTACCTCCCAAATATTTTACGTTCAGCGTTTATAACGCTACATCCAGGGAGAGAAAACAAATAGTGGAAAAGAAGGATTGTTTTTAACTTTTTTCATTCTAAAAAAGTTAAAGTAAATAGCGTGTCAATCTTACACTTTGTATAAAGTTCTCTTTCTGATCCTAGCGACTAGTTCACGCACCATAAGGTGGGCCATATTACTTATTGCTGTTGACGCCTTATTCCTGTCAATAATAAGAAGTGATGTGGGTATATTACCGCATTTTTTCTTTATCTCCGTGCGATACCGCATCGCTGCTTCTTTATCTTCTTTAGACTTTGACGCAACGATCAGAGCCCCTTTCGCTCCTTGATAACTTTTTTGAACTAGTATCTGAAAGGCACTCTTGTGAGGATGCCAATAAGAGACCTTAACTTGTTCAGAAGCAACACGCCCAACATGTACGCCTATTCCGTCGACCATAATGTTGTCATAGGATATTAGACGCAAAATTTTGTCGTTTAGGTAATCATTGGGTCCTGTAACTGCTATCTTATAGAGAAACCTATAATCACGCTGTTTTTGTTGCACGCTCAAGATAGTTCGCCATTCTTTATCAATAAGAAAAGTCTTACTGAAAGATGATTTGTGTACCTATATATTGGTAGTTAATATTAATAAACATTGTATTTGAGAAAAATCGAGCGGATTTCGTCCACATAATATGTTATTTCTCTGTAACTGATTCAAAATAGAGAAAAATCAGACCATATCCGATATTGAATCAAAAGAAAACCTTTTATCGACTAAAAATATTTCAGTTCATTCGATATAAATAAATTGAAAAGCGTAATAGACTTAAACTTCTTTTGGGATTCTTTCTCTTATTTTAACGGCTAGTTCATTCATTTTAATATCGGCCATCTTATTTATCTCTTCGGGTTTCATACTTTTTCCAATGAGAAGATGTGTGGTTGGTATTTCACCGCATTTCTTATTCACTTCAGCACGATATTTAGCCAAGGTTTCAATATCGTCTTCACCTAAGACAATTAGAGCGCCGTGAGCACCCTTAAGCGCCAGAGACACCAATACTTTGTAGGCATCTTGATGCGGCAACCAATAACTCAGTTTAATTCGGTCCGTGTGATCAGCGTCACCTACATGTATTCGTAGACCGTCGATTCCTACGTTGCCCCCTGAGACTAGGTGTAGTACTTGATCTTTCAGAAAGTCATTAGGACCAACGACTGCTATTTTAAAAATAAAATCATATGCACGTCGTTTACTAGTATGGCTCAAAATGACTCCTCAGCGGTCTAAATCATTCTTTGTCATATCGCATTCAAAGAAGTTTAAAACACACTTCTTATGACGATCACCTTACTACGAAAAACCCGCTATCAATCTATTAAATTTTTTCTAGTGAACTCCTCCGCAGATTAACTGCAATCGCACCGATTAGTTAAAAAAATCAATAATTTTTTTTGCTAGGATAACAGATGCATTTTTTTGTGTCTCTTTAGTAGTTGAACCGATGTGGGGCGTGGCTATTACATTTGGTGCGTTTATTAGTTCTGATTTGCCTGGAGGTTCTTTCTCAAATACATCTAAAGCAGCACCTGCAACTTTTTCTGATCTAATTGCCTTTAGGAGTGCCTTTTCATCGACAACTCCTCCACGGGAAGCATTGATTAGATAGACGCCGTTCTTCATTAGTGAAAACTCTCGTTCACCAATTATATGATATGTAGAGGGCAAGAGAGGAACATGAAGCGTTATTACATCAGCATTCTTTAATATCGCCTCAAGCGCATCTTTAGAAGGACCGAATGGTTCAACATTCATTTGTTTGGCATTTTCTAACGCACTATCAAGAACATCATAAGCTATAACAGTCATTTCAAATGATTTCGCTCGTTTTGCAACTTCCACTCCTATATTTCCAAACCCCACAATACCAAGTGTTTTTCCCTTTAATTCTAATCCCTTCAATTCCTTCTTAAGCCATTTTCCTTCTTTTAAACCTTTATCTCCAATCGAAATATGGCGAAATAGAGCAATAATTAGCCCAATGACTAATTCTGCAACTGAGACACCTGGAGCATTAGGAGTATTAAATACAGTTATGTTGTATTCCTTTGCAGCTTCCAAGTCGATATTATCTAAACCGACACCAGCACGGCCAATTACTTGAAGTGAAGATTCTGCCAACATTTCTCGTGTTACTTTTGTAGCACTTCTAACAATAAGCACTTCATAATCCCTTATCAATTCCTTAATCACCGATGGTGATTCTCCATATCGTT
>NZ_JAHPYX010000204.1:0-3710 GCF_019058535.1 Candidatus Borrarchaeum sp. | reverse complement strand
GTATGAAGCCGAAATCTACATAGTTGACATCTTGAATCGAAGTTCCATTGATGCAATACTGCTCTTCGGATTCAAGTTTGAGGCACGGACAGGGCATATAGCATTGAATTTGACGTGAACCTTCTTTCAGCGTTCTTTGTATCATGGAAAAGATCCCCTAGTTACTAAATCAATTCTCTTGCGCGATATTAAAATATAAGTAGTCTGCTTTATCTAACTGCATCTTCTATTAAATAGATTGTGAGTTTTTTCTCCACAATTCTTTTAGCGTTGAAAAATCTGTATGAATTCGATGCTATACTAATAGCAAAGACTTCAAACTATAGAACGAAGGCAAGTTGATTCAAAATGGAGATATCATATCATCAAGAGATTAGGGAAAGGTTTCCCGATTTAAGGGTCAGTTTTTTGACCGTTAAAGACCTTAAAATAGAGAAGGAAGCACTTCATTTAGAGAAATTCAAAGAAGTTATTATTCATGAAATTAAATCATCTTATCTCTTAGAAACTCTCAAGGATAATGAGACTTTCAGGAAATATCGAGATTTCTTCTGGAAAATCAATATAGACCCAACGAAGATAAGGCCCGCTTCTGAAGCTTTAATCAGGAGAATTCTTCAGGGAAAGCCATTACCGAAAATTAATACTGGTGTGGATGCCTATAATCTTGCATCCATTAAAAGTGGAATTCCCCTCGCCGCTTTTAATGCTGATCTGATTCCAGGAGAACTAACTATGAGATTTGCGACTGCAAATGAAGAATTCTTAGGAATAGGTATGAAAACACCTAAAATTTTAACTGGAAAGGAAATAGTCGTTTCTGACGAGGAAAGGTTAATTGCCATATATCCCTACAGGGATGCTGATTTTTCAAAGATCATGCCTACAACAAAAAATATTCTGATCATGTCATGCGGAGTACCTGGAATACCCTGGGAAACTGTTAAGGAAGCGGGAGAACTAGCTAGGGAATATTTAGAAAGATTTTGCACGACCTAAGCGACTGGTTAGTGTATAGTCCTTTTCTTATTAAATCACTTTAGCCTCACCAAGGAGTTCATTCACCGCGAAATGCCGTTGCTACATCAACTGTGCGTAGTATTGCTAGCATCTCGAAATTTTGCCTTCTTTCAGAGTGAAAAACATTACCCAATCATGTTCATAGGCTTGACCGGTGGCCTTGACGACTCCTTGATTACGTCCCTCAACGATCATCCTATCATCTTGAGCAGTAAAACCCAGAATTTCAAATGGTTCGGATTGTACCTTCTCTCCGAGTTCTTTGAAGAACTGTGCCCCTTGTTCGCGAGTAACAAAATCGGTAGAGTCGCGTCAAATTTTTTTTGGATTCTAAAAGTTTTTATAGATTTATGCCACAATCTTTAGGCGTAAGAGGTGTAAATTTATGGGGAAAAAAGGTCGAAAGCAAGCTAAAAAGAAAAAACAGAAAAAGGAATAAGTCTGTGCGAATAGAAGTGCATTGAGAGAAAAACACTTGATTTTTGAAGCGTATCTCTCAAAATAATAGGTTTTAATCCCCTCGCAAGAAGACCCCTCACCTTATTGGGTGGTAGTTCACTGAATCGTTTCTTCAATAAAAAAAACCACCCTTATACTCAAAGTTTAGGCAGTAGAAGAATTTTTAAACACTTCTTTTCACTACTTTCTCGATAAATATGTTTGACGAAGTTGAGGCAGCACGTGAAAGACTCAGGCTAATAGCCAATCGCACACCAGTAATGACTAGCCGTAACCTTAATGCTATAACTGGGGGACAGATTTTTCTTAAATGCGAGAATTTTCAGCGAATTGGTGCCTTCAAATTTCGTGGGGCTTATAATGCTATCAGTCAATTACCTCTTGAAGAAAAGCGAAAAGGAGTGATTACCCATTCTTCTGGTAATCATGCTCAAGCTGTTGCCCTAGCAGCCAATTTACTGGATGTTAATGCGGTTATAGTTATGCCAGAGAATTCCTCCCACGTGAAAATCGCTGCAACACGTGGTTATGGTGCAAAAATTGTGTTTTGCGGAATTAAACCTACAGATCGTGCAGAAAAGACAGCAGAATTAATTAAACAACATGAATATACGTTAATTCATCCTTACAACGATTTAAATGTCATTTATGGAGCGGGTACCGCTGCTTATGAATTAATTGAGGAAGTAGGTTCGCTTGATATGGTTTTAGCACCAGTGGGTGGTGGAGGATTGATAAGTGGCACGTCAATTGCAGTTAAAGGTCTTTGTTCAGAGGCGAAGGTAATAGGAGTAGAGCCCAAAAATGCCGACGATGCTTACAGATCCTTTAAAACAGGTAAAATTGTTCCTTCAATCAACCCTAATACTATTGCAGATGGACTTAGGACATCATTGGGTAACATCACATTCAAGATTATCCAAGAAAATGTTGATGATATCTTGACTGTAACCGAGAAACAAATTCTAAAGGCCATGAAGTTTCTATGGGAACGAATGAAACTTGTAGTAGAACCATCAGGAGCAGTTCCGTTAGCTGGTTTACGTTTTGGAGACCTAAAAGTTAAGAACAAAAGAGTTGGAATGATAATAAGCGGCGGAAACATAGATCTAACGGCATTCTTTAAACTCCTAAGGCAACAAATACAGAGCTAAAAGTCGTTTCGATCATCAATTAAGCTATGGAATGATAAAGATCTTATTTGCCTAAGAAGTGAGGTTTTTAATAAAGATAATTTATTTTTTCTATGCAGACTCGTAATTGCTTAGTTATTTTATAGGGGGCAGCATGGCAAAATGGAGTCAGCAAAGGGTCATTTCGATAAAGGAACAGTATATTTGGCACAAGGCCAATATAGAGAAGCAATAAAAGAGTACGATCAAGCTGTAAAACTAGATCCTAATTTCGTCAAGCCATGGAGTAATATGGGATATGCCTTTTTCAAATTGCATGAGTATGAAAAAGCAATTTATTGTTTTCAAAAAGCATTAAGCATCGATTCTGAACTAGCAGATACTTGGAATAACTTGGGAGCTACTCATTACGAGCTAGGTGACAACAAGAAGGCATATGAGTGTTTTCAAAATGCAGTAAGAATAAACCCTGACCATGCATTAACATGGTATAACATGGGCCTTCTTTACATAAGCTCACATAATCCTATTCAGGCTCTTGAATGTTATCGAAAAGCGATTAGCTTAAAACCTAAATTAGCAGAGCACTGATTATCCAAAGAAAGAATCTGTTGTTTTCCATCATTCCCCTAAGTCTTTGTAACTCTCCCAACAAATCGCTGTATAGGTCTTCGCGTCATCGAATTTGCCCATGCCGCTGCCTCCGTATATCTTATAAGCTCCATCATAATATGCTTGTACTCCATCCACTTCGCCAAGTTGAAGTTGTGTCCATGTTTCCGTATCTGTTTCGAAAATTACATCCGTTTTTTGTTCGCAAGTACCTTCGACGACATTTACCTTGTCTTGTTCAAAAACACAATAAAAGGGACCAGGTTCTCCGTCTAGAATGAATTGAACAATTTTTGGCTTCTTTTTAGCCCATTTTTTCATTTTTTCTTTGGCTTTTTCACTCCGATTTATCTTTTCCATTCTAGCAATTACTTCAGCCTTTCCCGATCTTTTTACCTCGCTGGGTGGTTTTGGAACGGCTTTCGGAGCGGATGGTTTACTTTTGGATTGCCAGCCCTCAAAAGCATCTTGCCATTCAGCAAATAT
>NZ_JAHPYX010000203.1:0-6415 GCF_019058535.1 Candidatus Borrarchaeum sp. | reverse complement strand
CCCTATAACTATCCAGAATTCTAGCCCATATTCATAACTCATTATATAATCTAATATATTATCTGGAACTGGAGCTGCATCTTTACCTTCTGGTTGCTTTAAGTTGATTTTCCCTTCGATTTCTAGTTCTTCAATTCTGTCCAAAACTTTTTTTACAGGAACACCATGCTCCTTATTAACAAGCGTAGCTAGTTCTTTAACAGTTTTTGGCTTTGGCTTACTCTTTTTTAAAGTGTCAAGAATTAATTTATCAATTGTTTCTGATTTGAAAGTGCGTTTATGCTTTAGGGTCATTAAACCACCCAGAACAGGGATATTTAATTCCGTTTCATTTCTTTCTTTATAAGTTTAACCAGCAATTAACGAGGTAAATTACATCGATTCAAGGAGAAGCCTTTGGAATCTGATCATAAGGCGTGGATTTATACCATTCTACAAATTCTTCTAGGCCTGTCTCAATAGAGGTTTGTGGATCATATCCTAGCATTTTTTTGGCTTTAGTGATATCTGCCCATGTATGCGATACATCTCCTTTCATAATTTTTGTCCAATTTGGTTCTACAGCGTTTCCAGTTATTTTTATTAGCAAAGAGATCAAATTATTTACTGAACACCTTTCTCCTTTCCCGAGATTGAAGTCTTCTCCAGCAGTATCCTTTGCTTCAGCTGAAGCAATGATTCCTGAAACTGTATCATCGACAAATGTAAAGTCGCGAGTTTGATTGCCATCCCCAAAAATAGTTGGCGACTCATTTTTCAAGATCTGTTGTGTAAAAATGTGAATTGCCATATCAGGACGCTGACGTGGTCCATATACAGTAAAAAAACGTAATGAACAGACATTAATTCCGTAAATGCGATAAAAAGCCTTACAATATTTTTCTGCAGCGAGTTTACTAGCCCCATAAGGCGAAACTGGATTGGTAGGATGTTTTTCATCAATTGGTAAATATTGTGGAGTACCATATACAGAAGAAGAGGATGCATTAATTAATTTCTCTACATTTGAATTTTGCACTGCAACCAACATATTCAGTGTGCCAGTAACATTGATCTCATTCGTTTTAAAAGGAGTTTCAACGGAGAATCTTACGCCAGGCTGGGCTGCGATATGAAAGATAAGTTCTGTATCATTACCAATAGCCTGCTTAAGGCTATTCAGATCAAGAATATCTCCTTTAATTAGTGTGCAGTTTTTTGCTTCTTTTAGGCGTTTTATATTTGCCTCTTTATTAAAATAAAATGGATTAAAGTTGTCATAGATTTTCACAATATTATTGTGTTCCACTAGCGCCTCAGCAAGATGTGAACCGATAAATCCTGCCCCGCCAGTAATGAGAATGCGTCTTTCCTCAAGCAAAGTTTATTCACTCTCTTGATTTTTGTTTGCTGTTGGTTGAGGTTGAATGGTCGAATGTGGACCAAGCGTATTGCCCGGGGTGAAAGTTATATTTGGTCCTACAACAGAATGGTCTGCGATTACAACGCCGAAAACATTATCAGTGCCTTCAGCTATTACTTCAGGTCCTATTTGACACTTTTCTCCTATAATTGAATCTTTGATTACAGCGTCGTTTGACACTAATGTGTTATTCATAATAATGGTATTTGCCAAAGTTACATTTTCTACAAGTCGTACATTTGATCCGATTTGGACGTAGGGGCCAAGTTCACAATTCGGTCCTATAAAAGAATCTTCGCCAATAGATACAGGACCATGGATTTTAACGCCTGTATGGAGCACACTTCCCTTTTCAACACGTATTATCCCATCAATTTCGCATCCTTGGTGAACTTCTCCGACGATATAATTGCCAAGATAATCGGACAGAAATTTTTTGTTGGCTTCTAAGAGATCAGTAGGTCGTCCAGTATCCTTCCAATATTTTAGCGCAGGATATCCATAAACAGGATCCCCTTGTTCAACAAGCAATTGAATTGCATCGGTGATTTCATATTCGCCACGCCAAGACTTCGGTATCTTGTCAATAGCGCTGAATATTTCATTGTCAAAGATGTAAAGCCCTGTTATCACATAATTTGAGGGAGGGACTTTTGGTTTCTCAATCAACTTGCTTATTCTCAAGTCCTCATCCATTTTTACTACTCCAAAAGGCGTGGGGTCATCTACAGTAGCTAAACCTATAGTGGCAACAGCATTATGAGCCAGATGGTGCTCTACCATTTCTTTAAGGTCTAATCTTATCATCACATCGCCAAGTACCATAACAAAGTTGTCATTTTCAAGGTGTGGTTGCGCATATTTCAAGGCATGGGCCAAGCCTAGTCGTTTTTCTTGATGGGCATACGTTATATTCATATCAAATCGATCGCCATCACCAAAATAATCCATAACGACTTCTCTCAAATATCCAACAACTATGCACACGTCTTGGATATTTGCTAATCTTAAAAAATCAAGTATGTGTTCTAAGACAGGTTTTCCTGCAACTTGCAGCATATGTTTAGGTTTAGCATAAGTGAGGGGTCTCATTCGTGTTCCAGTTCCTGCTGCTAAAACAACTGCTCTCATTTAATCACCCCTTAGTGAGCCTTTATATTTTTTCTCTTTAAGAATACCCCAGCTTAATGGAGGGTAATTGACTTACATAACAGTTTGTGGTGTGATGATGCTATCTGATACAGTTTTCCATGGACAAATCATCACACCTGAGGTTAAAGTAACATTATCCTTAATTGTACAATAATCACCAATAATTGTTAAGCCTTCGATCTTTACCCAACGACCAAGAGTTGCCGCCTCACCGATTATACAATTGTTAATAGAACTAAATGATTCTATTCGAACATCTGGAAATATTATTGAGTTTTCAATTCGACAACCTTGTCCAATACTTACATCATCCCCAATGCATACATAAGGTCCTATATGAGTTTCCCTTGCGATTTCTACATTTTTACCGATTGCAATAGATGCGTTAATATGCACTGGTTCTTCTATTTTGGCGGATGAACTAATAAAAGCCCCCTTATTTATGCTTGAATCTGTTTTTTTTAAAAAATGGTCAAGAACATACTTATTTGCTTGTATATAATCTGCAGGTTTTCCCATATCGAGCCATACATCATTATATTTGTAGCCATAAAGTTTCATTTGGTCAGCAAAAATTGGAAATACTCCCCTTTCGATAGAAAATGGTTCATTTTCTGGAATATAATCAAAAACCTCTGGGTCAAGTACATAGGCACCTGCATTAATCAAATTACTTGGCTCCTCTCCTGGAGGAGGTTTTTCCACAAATCTTAAAATTCTGTAAGCATCATCAAGTTCAACTGCCCCGTATCTGGATGGATCCTCAACAGGATATAACGCTATTGTGCCAAGTGCATCCCCACGCTGCTTATGAAAGTTTAACATATCTTTGAAATCGATGAGAGAAATTACATCGCCATTCAACACAAGAAATGGTGAATCATCCAAAAGATTTTGTGCATGTTTAATAGGACCTCCCGTGCCAAGAGGTCGTTTTTCTTTGGCATATTTAATTTCAATACCGTATTTTTCACCCGAACCGAAATACTGCATTATTTTTTCAGCTTGATAATTGATAGCAAATACTACACGGTCTACTACTTCGCTTAGGCGTTGGACTAAAATTTCGCTTAATGGTCTATTGCCTAGGGGGAAAAGAGGCTTAGGACGTGTGCATGTTAATGGTCTTAAGCGTGTTCCAAATCCACCCGCGAGAATTAAAGCACTGGTCAACCAATTAGCCTCCAACTCTGCAAATATTTATTTTACAAATCTGATTTATGTAGTGTAATCGCTGGATGCAGTTCATTTGTTTTATGTTTTTAGTAACAAAGCAAGATTTCTGTTTAAAGGTATTTTAATCTTATTTCTATATTGAAATACAATAAACCTTTTTATTTCTCTAAAACTCATATAATTAGGATGATGACAAAGGGCTTACAGAGGAATGCAATACGCTCCAATGATGAACTCTATGAAAGCTGATGTTCTTAATAACTAAGAACGCTATGAGGATTTTATCCTCATTATCTTTTTTTGACCAAGAATGTTCCAATATTCCACTGTGGCACCTTCTACTATTTTTGAGGCGATTTCTTCATCTTCAGGCATTGATAATTCAAAGTTTGAATAATCTTCCAAGTCCATAAGCATAAAAGGATTCATAGAGATAACCTGTCCATTTCGCTTTTCAATAACGGGCACCTGAATCTTAGCAGAAACGGGGGACACAATCGTTCTTTTAACTCCATCAAAAACTCCTACTGCAACAATACGTGCTTTGGCTGATCCATGTTTTCCTGGCTTTGAACGATCAAGACTTAAAATTCGACAAGGATGTTCTTTTCCACCTTCAGAGATAATAAGATATCGTCCTACTTTTAGAGAGCCTACTTCAGCTGGTTTTTTGCTCATTTTCTTTCACCTCAACCTAAACTTTTGCTTACAAGGACATTCTTTCTAGTCTTATTGATAAAACTTCTCCCAATATCGCTTGCATTTCGCAAAGAGTCCTTATGATGAATCGTTTTTAATATGCATCTTTTATAAAGACTTCTAAGGGATTTGTTAATTAGTTTTACCTGAAAAGGTGATATAAATATCTCTTAGCCAAGATGTTTCATTGTTCCTTAGAAAACTCTCTGAGGTAATATGGCAGGCAGTCAAGCCTGTTATAGGCACTTCGGAAGCATATAAAGATATTGGAGAAAATATATACGGGCAAACCACGAAAGGCATTGATAAAATTGCTGAAGATGCATGCATTAATTTCTTACAGAAGAATGATGTATCAATTAAACTCATCAGTGAAGAAAGCGGAACCTTCACTTTTGGGGATGAACCAAAATATACACTTATCATAGATCCAATTGATGGAAGCACAAATGCAAGCCGAGGGGTTCCATTTTTTTCTTTAAGTCTTGCATTACTTGAAGGGAATACGTTTAATGATGTCGTTGCGGGACTTATTAGAGCACCGCTTTTACTTAAGAATAATCTATTTGAAGTCGAGAAGGGAAGGGACATAAAAGTTGATGGTAAGCCAATATACCGTCTACCAATAGAAGAGAAATTAAGCAAAGCTATCGTAAGTATATATGTTTACGACACAGATCTTGAACAAGTCAAACCAGTTGCCTCTCAGGCATATAAAACTCGTCTATTTGGCTCTATTGCCCTTGAAGTGTGTTATACAGCTACGGGTTTGTTAGATGCTCTCATAGATACTCGTGGCAGTTTAAAGATAATGGATATTGTTGCAGCGAAATTGTTTATTGAAGAAGCTGGAGGCATAATCACAGATATGGAAGGAAAGCCTTTAACTTCTAATGTTTTTGAATTATCTGCAAGATATTCGATTGTCTGTGCGAGTAATCGTTCATTACATCAAGAAATAATCAGTTTATTGGGTTGAGAATTGTGATTAAGAGTGTTGCTCTAACTGCTCCACCTAATTATGAGGATGCAATGAAATTCACGAAAGATTTTGCTAGATTCCTTCAAAGACTGGGACTAACAGTTTTTCTTGAACGAAATGTCGCTGAAAGATTGAACCTTCAAACACTTGCTATCGACCTATCAGAACTTGATGATTTGGATCTTTTAATCGTAGCAGGTGGTGATGGGTCAATTCTATATGCATGTAATCAGCTTACTAATTCATCGATTCCAATTTTAGCTATCGACTTCTCTCGAAAAAAGGTTGGTTTCATGACGGAAATAAAACCTGAGAATGCAAAGGACGCAATTGAACAAATCTTGACTGGAAATTATACCATAGAACTGCGAGATAAAATCACTGCTAAACTAAACAATAAACTATATTTACCTGACGCTTTGAATGAGATTGTAATCACAAGTAGTAAGCCATTAGGAGTAGCCACTCCAATGCTTCATCTCAAAGTTCAAATAGATAACACAATCGTCGCAGATACTTATCTTGATGCACTAATTGCATCCACGACAACTGGCTCTACAGCACATTCATTATCTGCAGGAGGGCCAATAATCACTCCTAGCCTTAATGCATTTATTATCAAGTGTGTAAATCCGTTAGAATTGCCTTATAGGGTTCCTTTTGTGATTCCCACTTCAAGTAAAATTAACGTGACCATTTACGAGCCTACTGCACAAATTGTAATGGATGGGCGTTCATTTGATAAAGAAATTCGCCCTGGAGATGTATTGAATATTTTCAAATCGGAAAATGCTGTGAAATTCATACGGCTCGAAGGTATAACTGATTTCTACGAGCGAGTTTTCAAAAAACTAACAGTTTCCAAAATAGGGGAAGAATAATAACATCGTTCTCTAGAATTTTTGCTTACGAGTAGCTAAGCAAGAAAGCACCACCGCTTCAGCGTGGTGATGAATGGCGGTAGTTTTCACTTTCAACACTTGCATTGAGGGTCTCCCTAACGT
>NZ_JAHPYX010000202.1:0-8184 GCF_019058535.1 Candidatus Borrarchaeum sp. | reverse complement strand
GTATTAGACTCTTATAATTAGTCTAAAATGTGTTTAATTTTTATATGCCGTTTAAATAAAAAACTGAGGTCAAAACAGAAATTTGAAACTCGTTTAAAACTCATTAACATAAGAAAAATATATGAAACACCATTACAATTTTTTATCACAAGGCAATATAAAAGAGTGTGTAAAGATGTCGAGAGGTCATAAGTTTATCTTCAAGGTAATAGTTGTAGGAGACGCAGCGGTCGGTAAAACGTCACTTATGTTCCGTTTCGTGCACGGTTCCTTCCAGCGCGACTATAAAATGACCATTGGGGTCAATTTCGCGACAAAGATGGTCACTTTAGACGGAGGCACAAAAGTCAAGCTCTCTATTTGGGATACTGCGGGACAAGAAAGATTTCATTTTCTATTGCCATCATACTACGACGGATCAAGCGGAGGACTTGTAGTCTTTGATGTAACCCGGCGTGAAAGCTTCACAAACCTCGCTAAATGGGTTGAACAAGTTCGTGGGAAAACTGGCAACATCCCGCTTTTAATCATTGGTAATAAAGCAGATCTTGAAGATTTACGTGCTGTAACTCAGGAAGAGGCAAAACAATTTGCACAGCAAAATGGCGTTGTTTATACAGAAACAAGTGCGAAAACCGGGGAAAATGTGAACGATGTATTCGCTGCATTAACGCAATTTATGACAGAACTTCAGGATTGATATTCTCTTGGATAATATCCTAAAATATAAACCGGCTCTATGATAAGCGGGTTCTTTTCTACAATAATTCCCCCTACTTCACAGATATGACCTAAGAAGTCATCATAATAACATATTTCTGCATTCTTTGTAAGTTTACAGATAATATCATAATCACCATTTTCTTGAATAAATTCTAAGTTTTTATGAAAAAACTTATTTGAAAATAATCCAATAAGTTCTGAGCCGTCTTCTCTTAGATGTTGATGGAAATTGCCATAGATTTTGATTGATGTGCCTAATCCTATCATTTCTTTCTTGAAGGCGGTAGATAATTCATTCTTAGACAAAAAAATAGGTATAGACTCCCTGAGATCCTCCAAAATAAATTCGGAAATGGGATCGCTGATCATATCAGGCTCCAGAGGAATTTTTAATCGAATTTTTTCGTTTATTCTACTACTTTCTAATTGATTCATACTTTCGTGAAGCATCTGCTGGTTGAAATAAAGTAGACGAGGAGTTACGGTTTTACGAAATATATCATAACTCTCTGAGATGATTTTCTCGGTATTCTTTTCTTTATACATGTCAATGAATCTTTTATAACTCCTATATAGTTCCATGTTATTTGTAAGCCATTGTTGCATCATTTCTCTCCCTAATTCTGTCAAAGAATAGTTTCTAAGAGTTGGACTCTTTTGATCTTTTCTGTACCGAATTGTTTGAATAAGACCTTCTTTTCGTAATGCTGGAAGGATTTCATTTGAAAGTTCAACACAAAACGGGCCGTACAAAAAAGGTGCATAAACTAAATTTAATGGAAGATCAGATTTATACTGAGCGAGAAATAACAATTTCTGAAGTTTTATCGAACTAATTGGGGAAAAATCATTTACTAATGCAAGAATGAGATTTTGTGTATCCCATATCTGATTAAGTGATGATTCCACTATTTTACTCCCTACCTACATTTTGTTACTGGAGAGTTTACCGAATGTATTCGAGCATCCAATTTCATTTTTATTAATAAGCATCACGTAATTTCACTTTCACATAGGCCTCTGTAACTTTTAATAGATGTTCCTATACATTTGGTTGTGTCTACCTGCAGGCAAGAGG
This sequence comes from Candidatus Borrarchaeum sp., assembly GCF_019058535.1. NCBI lineage: Archaea > Promethearchaeati > Candidatus Borrarchaeota > Candidatus Borrarchaeia > Candidatus Borrarchaeales > Candidatus Borrarchaeaceae > Candidatus Borrarchaeum > Candidatus Borrarchaeum sp. The sequence continues at coordinate 6,383 of NZ_JAHPYX010000202.1, read as the reverse complement.
TCGGCATGCGAGTACCCTTCTGAACCCTGTATGCCATAAAGCCAAGTGGGTCTGGAAGGGGACACAGTAGGGCAGAGACTGTCCGATTTAAAGTCTGTGTTAAGCCGATACCGTCAAAGGTACGGTTGGAGATGCCGCAGGTCGTCTATGAAGCAGGAAGCCATTCAACTTGTTGGATGGTAGTTCACATACACCACAACTCACCCTTACTTGTAATAATTACAAGTGAAACCCTAACTTGTCAATCACCCCCCTAACAAGTGAGGGGGGCTTGTCCCGTGAGGAACAAGAGTAATTGGTTGATTAGCCTAAGAGAGGTCGTGGTGAAACACACATGGCGGTATCTGAGTTATCAGGAGAGTTAAAGAACACACCAAGGGATGCTTCTCTAGTCCCTTGCTCTGTAAACGGTGGTTTAAACAGAGAGGAAACGCTCAGTGATCATCGTATAGTACTGACTGATAACCTTGGCGAAGAGAACCAACCGACTTTAACACTCGTTAAAGGAGGAGATAGGACTTGAGAGTACCTATCTATGTGTTGAACATGAGGGGGCAACCGCTCATGCCAACCACACAACACAAAGGAAAGAAGTTATTACAAGAGGAGAAGGCACGCGTTTTTCAGAGATGTCCTTTTACCATTCAGTTAAGCTATGCCACTGGAGAAACTAGGCAACCTATTACACTCGGAGTGGACCTAGGATATACGAACATCGGATTTAGTGCCAAGACCGATAAGTTAGAAGTCATCAGTGGCAAAGTAACGCTGCGGAAAAATGTGTCTAACAAACTAGCAGACAGACGCAGGTATCGTAGAACTCGTAGAAGTAGATTAGGATATAGACCGCCTCGATTTAATAACCGAACTCGACCTGAATGATGGTTAACACCCAGCGTTCAGCATCGATATGACTCACATGTTCGATTAGTTGAAAAGCTTGAAACACTGCTACCGATCACCCACAAAAGGGCTGAGGTGGAGAATTTTGATGCCCACAAAATGCAGCACCCAGAAATTACAGGAATAGAATATCAGCAGGGTGAACTTCAGGGCTATGAAGTCAAAGAATACCTGTTAGAGAAGTGGGGACGTAAATGCGCCTATTGTGGCAAAATAAACGTGCCCTTAGAAGTCGAGCATATCGTTCCGAGAAGCCGAGGCGGAACAGATCGAGTATCAAATTTGACGATCTCATGCAAAGTCTGCAATCTAAAGAAAGGAAAAAGGACTGCCGAGGAGTTTGGCTATCCTCACCTCCAGCAACAGGCAAATAAGTCTCTTAAAGCACCGACATGTCTGAATAACATTCGTTGGAAGTTAGTAGAGCAATTAGATGCAGATTATACGTTTGGATACGTCACCAAATGCCAGCGCAATAAGTTAGGTTTAGAAAAATCTCATGTTAATGATGCGTTTGTCATTGCTGGTGGAACCAATCAAGAACGCTGCCGCCCGTATGAGGTTATGCAAGTCAGGCGCAATAATCGTTCGCTACAGAAGAATAGAAAAGGATTCAAACCGTCTATTAGGAGAAAGAGATACCAGTTGCAACCACATGATTTGGTAGCCTATAATGGAAAACTATGCAAAGTCAAAGGCATATTCAATTATGGAGCATGGGTACGATTATGTGATTCAAATGGAGCAGTGGTCAACACCAGTATCAAAAACGTAGAACTGTTGAAATATGGAAAAGGATTAATATTTATGTTTGAAAACAACTAAGAGACCCAATTCATCCCCCCAACATGTCGGGAGGTCTTCTTTCGAGGTGATAATAAATCAGAAACTGGTTCTCTTATTGTTAAAATTACTATTTCGAGTGTATTTTTTTCGAGAAGCAGTATATGTTAAAATACAGAAAAAAACCAAGAAAATATAAAGAGATCTTTATTGAATGCTGATAAAAAAGAGATATCTCTGTTCTTAGAGTCTACTGATATTAAGAAAAGATATTCTACTTAATGTTTTTTCCTGTGCTGGAATTCTTGATAGATTGATTTCAGATCTACTCCTCGATGTGCAAGCATGACTAATAAATGAAATAACAAATCGGTAGTCTCATGAGTTCGGTCATCCAAAGTCCGAGTTAATTGGTCAAAAGAGTTACATTTTGACCGCTACAATACCGCTCTCGTTGAAAAATAGTAGATACGCATTTGGGCGTTGCCTAGAAAAGAAGGAGTGCATACAATCAATTCTATCTTTCACTGAATATCCAAAATAAGAAATATTTGTGCAATAAAGCACTTTAAAGAGTCCTTATTTGAATATAAAACTATAGGGGCTAAGAAAATGGATGGGAACAAAAAAAATCTCATAAAGGTTGCTATTCCTACCAATGATGGAATAAATATTTTTCAAAAGATGTTGGGTAGAGCAACACAAATATTTATTTATGAAACTGATGGGAAGCAATTTAAGTTAATTGAAAAAAGAAATAATCCATTTGAAAAAACGATGCAACATTTAAAGACCTTAGATGTATATGATTTACTTCATGACTGTGCAGTAATTATATCTGCAAATATTGGTAAAAAGGGAATACAAAGGCTAAAAAAAAGAGGGATGAAACTTTTGTTCAAGAAAGGAAATATTCAAGAAGCAATAGATGATGTAATTGAAAAAGAAGAATTAAAGAAAATTTTATAGTAAAAGTTTGAATTAGTTAAAAAGATATGGAATATAGAAATTGTCAATTCCCCCACCCCAACGTATCAAGTAATTTGATTTCTGGAAATAGAGAGGTTACTAATGCTTTTTCCTTCGTTGGAATTCTTGATAGATCGATTTTAAATTTACTCCTCGATGTGCGAGCATGACTAATACATGAAATAACAGATCAGTAATCTCATGAGTTATATGAGGCAGATCATCAGTTTTAATCGCGTCCATCATTTCTTCAAATTCTTCTTTGACCTTTCCGAATATTGCATTTGTACCCTTTGTAGCTAATCCAGAAACATAAGAGTCCTGTCTAGGAGATGAAATACGTCCTTTTATTATCTCATAGACCTCGTCCAAAACCTTGCTGGTAGCATATGTCTCGTCTGAATCAAATATCTTTTCTTCTATTTGCTTTAGTCCTGTGGTATCTATTTGTCTGTAGAAACAGCTAAAAAACCCTTTGTGGCAGCTTGCCCCTAGAGGCTCAACAAGAAAGACGAGTGCATCATTGTCACAATCGACAAACATTTCTTTAACTATTTGTCTATTACCTGATTGTTCTCCCTTTTTCCATAGAATACCGCGACTACGCGACCAATAGGTCATATATCCTGTTTTTAGAGTTTCTCTAAGGGCTGTTTCGTTCATGTATGCTAGCATAAGTACTTTCTTGGATTTATAATCCTGTGCAATCGCAGGAATTAGTCCATTTCCTTTTTCAAAATCGACCTCTTTGAGGATTTCTTCAATTGTTTTGTTGTTGAATTCAGGCACTACAACACACCTAAAAAAATTCAAGTAAATGTATTATAAACGTACAGGAACGCCTTTTTCTTTTAAATATTCTTTGATTTCGCGTATAGAGTAAATTCCATAATGTACTATCGACGCAATAAGAGCGGCATCTGCTTTTCCTTCTACCAATGCTTCATACATATGTTCAGGATTTCCTGCGCCTCCACTGGCAATTATAGGAAGATTTGTCAGTTCTGCCATAGCTTTAGTTACTGGGATGTCATAGCCGATTTTTGTGCCATCCCTGTCCATGCTTGTCACAAGAATTTCACCAGCGCCTAATTCTTCTACTTGTTGTGCCCACTTTAGTGCATCATTGCCAGTTGGTTTTCGACCGCCGTAGGTTACAACTTCAAACCAACAGGGGCGTCCATCTTCTGTCTCTCTTATAATGCGACCCTCTGCTTCTGCTTCAGATTCGATAAATCTTCTTTTAGCATCAATAGCTATTACGATGCACTGGGTGCCAAAGATCTCAGCAGCTTCAGTAATGAGTTCAGGTTTTTCAACGGCGGCAGTATTAAGAGAGATTTTATCTGCTCCGCTTTCTAGGATACCTCTTATGTCTTCTATAGTGCGCATGCCTCCACCAACAGTGAATGGGATGAAGACTACATCAGCTACTTTCTTCACCATTTCCTTCGTGATCTCACGTTTTTCATGCGAAGCAGTAATATCTAAAAAGACAAGTTCATCTGCTTCTTGATCAGAATAAGATTTGCCCTGCTCTACAGGGTCTCCTGCATCTCGAAGTTGAACAAAATTTATCCCTTTTACAACTCTTCCTTCGAGAACATCAAGGCAAGGAACAATTCTTTTAGTTAATCCCATTTTATCATCTTTCCTGAAAATTATGTGACTATTAAGTCGAGCATATCCTTCTCGATCGCTCTTTTCACCTCAAGACAAGTTCGTCTTCCTGAAGACATTCTCTTTCTCCAAAGAATGTTACCATATGGATGCCCTAGATACATATGGACGTTCGTCCCACCACCTATTCGCACTGCAATATCATAAGTAGTTGGTTTCATGTCTTCCTCAATGGTCGTTTGAATGGTAAAACTGCCGATTATACCTGGATCAAAATAGGCTTTAGTTGCTTTAACAAATCTCTCAGCTTCGGGAAATATGTATCGAAGGAGACTTTCTCTTAATGTGCAGGAATTGTGACCGACCACATTGTAAACGGGATCCTTTTGGAAGTCCTGTAAAGTAAGTTGCTGTGCTGCTGGAAGTCGTACGAACCCATCCAGTGAACTTTCAAATCTCCAGTCAATCCCCAATAACTCTAATGGCTCTTCTCCCAGTTTCTCGCTAACTGGGCTGTAGAAGAAATCAAAATTGAAGACAGGACCAACTGCATAACGTTCAATTCTTGCCTGCTCAAGATCTTCCTTCGTAATCACTCCGCGGCTCAATAGTCGTTCTGAGGTTTCTTGATACTCTTTAAAACTAGCGGCTGTAAAGAAGCCTCTTTCGAGGCGATGCTTTGCGTGTTTTAATTTTACCATTACTAGTCCAATTTCGTCGATCTCTTCTGGTGAATCCAGTTTCTCTGGTATTCGCATGCCCGCCTTTTCTGCTAGGGTGTAATAATTGAACTCCTCTGACTCACGATCTTCAATACGTAGCATGTTTCGGGTGCCTACTATTGGAGCCACAAAATTATTTTCAATTTCATCTTTTCCGCAATAAACAACGAAGCTACGATTAGGAATAAACACGATATTGTTGAGGTATATGAATTGCAACCACTTATCATCATAATCATCGACAAGTTCTTTAAAACTGTCGAGTACAACAGGATAATCGATTACACCTTTTACTAAGCGATCCTGGTGGTATAGCGTTTTGAAATACCTAGTATAAGGTGCCTCTCTGCCTTTTTCACAAAATGCGTACATCTCGAAGCCCTCATCTTGGGCTCCATCAGCGACATCGAGAGCAGAATGTGAGGCCACACATCCAATCGCAATTTTTTCAGGATCATATTTCTCTAAAAAACCAAGGATTTCATTTCGATCAAGCATACTTTATTCACGACTCCAGCCTCTGGAAGCCCCTACCCTTTAGGGTGGGGAGGAAAGAGGCGTTTAGACTAACATAAGTTAAATAATAATCCTTTCCCATATTTAACCAACTCTACTTTTTTGATAGATACGCTTTTATCTTTTCCATTAACATTTTTTAAAATAACTCGCTTTCCAAGACAATGAGTACCTTTTACTCTATAGGTTCTACCCTCAAAGTTTACAAGATCATACGGTTGTAACGGGTATCTTTGTCTTCTAATAGACGGTTTGAAACCTTTTCTATTCAATTGGAGTGAACGAGTATTGCGCCGCACCTGAACAACCTCATACGGTCTACACCGTTCTTGAGTTGTGCCTCCCGCAATGACAAACGCATCATTAACATGTGATTTTTCCAGCCCTAGCTTGTTACGCTGGTATTTAGTGACGTATCCGTAGGTATATTCTGCATCTAACTGTTTTACTAGCCTCCAACGAATGTTATTGATACATGCGGCTGCTTTAAGTGACTTATTTGCCTGCATCTGGATGTCTGGATAGCCACACTCCTCGGCGGTCTTATCCCCCTTCTTTAGATTACAGTTCCTACATGCGATCGTCAAATTCGACACTCTATCAGTTCCACCTCTACTTTTCGGGACGATATGCTCGACTTCTAAGGGCATGTTTATTTTACTACAATAGGCGCACTTTCGCCCCCACTTCTCTAACAGATACTCTCTGACTTCGTAGCCTTGAAGTGTGCCCTGCTGATATGCTACTCCTGTAATTTCTGGATTCTGCATTTTTTGTGTGTCGAAATTCGCCACTTCTACTTTTCTGAAGGGTATCGGTAGCAGTGTTGCAAGTGTTTCAACTAATCGAATATGTGAGTCATGTTTTTGC
>NZ_JAHPYX010000201.1:0-9299 GCF_019058535.1 Candidatus Borrarchaeum sp. | reverse complement strand
GTCCTGAAGAGCTTAAGTCAACTGTTTGTATAGGTAGTGTTTCTCTATATTGAGGATCTGCGTTTTGAAAGTCTTCACTTCTTATCACAGAAGAAGGAATTAATCCACCTTGCAACGGCACTATAACAAAGACTAGAATAACGATGTATACTGCTAAGGCTAGCACTAGTATCAGGATTTTTTTCATTTCCAAAAGTGATTTAATAGTAGACATGAAGCTTACGTATGAGGAAGCTATCTATAAAAGGTTTGTGACTGTTAAAATACAGTCACAGAAAAAAAGGCTCTGATTTATATTTTAATAATATTTACAAATTTACGAACGTTCGATTACGGGTAGCTAAGCAAGAAAGCATCACCGCTTCAGCCTGGTGATGAATTGCGTTGGGTGTATATAGTCTGTTGCTCATAGAGCCTATGAGTACCTACGGGGCGTAGGGATGGTAAGCCTGTGGAGTTACTACCTCCGTAACCCCGTCAGGGAGATCGAGTCTGTCGTAGAAACAGGAAGCCTTGAGGCTTTAGCACGAGGTAGCTCGCCTACAAGGTGGTGTCCTAACTTTAGGGAGACAGTAATGTTTGAATCTAACAAAATACCTTGAGTACGCCTTCACGCCAAGCCGACCACCTTGGATACTGCACTTGCCAATAGTCCGTTAAGTTAGTTAAATAATCCTGTGTGTAAGTGAAACACACGGAAATCCGTTTGTTCATACCGAATGGAGGCGTCTTACGGAGAAAACACAACATTTCCCTCACGAGAAACGGATGGCAATTCAGCTCCACCCTCTCGGAGGGAGGTTTCTCTTCAATATCAGATAAAACTGTTGAGGGCACTATAACCAGTGTAAAAATGTTAAACTTTGTTTTCAACTTTTACGCGCGTCGATAATCCAATTGCAGCAATAATAAGACCAGTCAACACCGTGAGCAAACCAGCTATTGATAGTGAATAATCAAAATGCTCTATCCTTGTAAAATATGTCCTCTCTACATACATAGATCTTATCACGCAGCCTGAATAACTATAGTAGTTGTGAACAACTAAATAATAAGTATCCTCATACGAAATTTGGACGCTAAATGCGATATTGTTGGAATGGGTTCTTGTGAAAATCGAAGGCGCATTTGGAGAGTAAGAATAAATCGTTTGCCAATTGTTATACTGATCACTGTCGAAGATATAGAAGTTTACAGGATTCGAAGTTTTAATTGTTCCCGAGGCCATATCTCCTGGTTTCAATGTTGTATCAAAATAGACGTAATTCTCTGAAAGTGGGTAATCTGTAACGTAAAGTAGTGTTTCAGTATTTTTAACAATTTTAAAGTTTGGGCGCATTCCCACTGCTACCAAGATTAGTCCAAAGCTTAAGAATATGATGCCAACTGCGGTAATCTCTCGCCGTATTTTTTTCCGATTTTTTGTCATTTTATCCATCTTTTTTATCCATCTTTTTTCCGTAACAAAAGAAAACTAGAATTAATTATTAAACGTGTGTGACTGTTAGACAACAGTAACAAAGAGGATTAATTATGAAAAACAAAATGGAAGGAAACGATATTGGTAATATTTAGAAGCAGAAGCTAAATAAGCCTAAGAATGTTTAAACGAGATCTTTGGTAAATTTCAGCACTCATATTCTTTTAGTATATCCCGTATTTCATTGCGAAGGCTTTTAATGCGTCTCTAAAGGCTTTAATGGGAGCACAAGAGATTCCGGTGCCTATTTGCCCGATACCAGCTTTTTTATGGACGATTTCTATAGTTGATTTCGGAACAAGACCGGTTTTATTGACTTTGATGATGTTTATGCCCAAAGGGGTGCCTTCGAATTTGAGGTATGGTATAAAGAATTGACTGTTGACACCATCACACACCTTATAGCCATCAAGGGTCATACGCACGGCTTCTTTCATATTTTTTCCAATACGCCTTATCACGTTAGGAGCAGCCTCTAATGCATAACCACCAAGTCCGAGCGTCTCCGTAATAGAATTATCACCAAAATCTCCAACAGCGTCTAGTTGATTATATCCATTAAAGTACATATCATTAGGCACTTCTACAGGACCGATGAACCACTGTCCCTCCAATCCGCTCACTCCTATGCCAAAGTCGGTACCATTTCCCGTCATTCTCGTCACAAGTGTGCTGCATTCTATTCCATCTGCAGCATCTGCCAGCACTTTATTTGCAGACATTGCAAGGTTCAGGAAGAACTGTTCGTTATCATTAATAAACTTAACAATTGCCGTGCCATCATCAGTATCCCACAGATAATCTATTATGCTCTTCAAGAATAACATATTTGATGCATTAGATCTTAGGTGGAACTCATCTCCCATCAGTAACCCTTGGCTGATTATGGAAATCAAATCTATCGGCATCTTCTTAACCACCTTCTTCAGTGAGGGGCCAAGGACATCAAACATCCAGTAAAACTGTCCAATCACTTCTTCATTATATCCTCCAAATCTTAAATTTGTTCCAAGGCCTTCGTGAAGATTGCAAAATGCTTTATTTCCATATTCAGAATTCTCCACGACTGCGACATACATAGAAGGAGTTATTATACCTGCCATGGACCCGACGCTTGCATATTCATGGCAAGGTTTAAACATTATCTCCCCGCTTGATGCGATTTTATCTGCATCTTTCAAAGTTTTTGTCTTTCCTTCGAAGATAAGGCCGCCTTGTATAGCTACCTTCATCGGTGCAATCATATCTTTGTAATCGATCGGCGGACCTGAATGAAGAATAATGTCATCATTCATGTTAGGTATAACCTTTTTTGCCATGTCAAAGTCCACTAACGTGGCCTTACCGTTATCTAGTATCTCTAGAGTTTTTGAGTTAGCCGCGTAAATCTCATCTCGAATATTTTTTTGACTTGAAATACGCCTCAAAATTGTGTTCCATTCCTTAATAGTATCTACCTTCTGTTTTTCTAGGGTTTCAAGTCACTCACATTTCAAAGATATTAATGATGAATATCAAATCTTATATCTATGTGACTGTTAACTAACAGTAACAGGAATAAAACAAAGATTTCTGGATGTTGAACTAACACAGTCTGCCTAAAAAGAAATTATTAAAGGAAAGATAATTTATTATATTTAAACGATTAATAACCTAAAACACAGGATTAGTGAATAAAATGGATTCCAAAAGTAGAATAACAAGAGAGCAATTCTCAGAGAAAGAAGAAATTATTGAACTGTTAACTGCTTTTGGACTCACCAATAACCAAGCAAAGATTTATGAAGCAATAATTAAATTGGGCGCTGCTTCAGTCGATACTATTTCAAAGTTGTCAGATGTTCGTCGAGAGGATGTTTATAGAAATTTACCGAGACTTGAAGAGATGGGCTTAGTAGAAAGATTGATGGGAACACCGATGACGATTAGAGTACTTCCAATTAAGTTTGCTCTTTCAGACGTAATCAATCGAGAACAAGAAAAAGCAAAAAAAAGAATCCGTAAATTAAAAAATAATTTACAGGAAGCTTTGACAGTAATTAAGCCACGTAGTCAGAAACAGGAATTTGATGAGGACGCAGCCCATTTTGCGTTAATACCAGATAAGGCTGTGTTATATACTAAAATTTCCGGAATGTTGAATGCTGCGAAAAATGAGATTGACATGGCCGTCTCAAGAAGCAAGATCATCGAATTCTTATCTTCTTTTCATGATCTACTGAAAAAAGCAGTAGAGAGCGGAGTAAAAGTTCGTATAATTACAGAAATGACTGATTCACATGAGTTCATTCCTAAATTTTTGGAAACGGCCAAGAACGTAGGAATAGAATTTAAGACATGTAATCCAGAAAGACTCCTAAGTAAATACCTGCTAATTGATGGTAAGCAAATGATACTAGCAACCAAACCAGGAAAAGGACATCTAGGGGACCATCCTGATTTATGGACTGATAATCAAAGCCTTATTAATCATCTTAAAAACGATTTTGAAGAAATCTGGAAGTCATTCAAAATAGAACCAACACGTATAAAAATTACTAGTGAACCCTAAAATCTCTAGAAGAATATTTGCGAATTGTTCTGCCTTTCGATCGACTACTAAAGGATTTCTTATAACGATATTATTATTAAGAACTTAATTGTCTCTTTATGACATTAATTGGTATTGCAAACTCTAATCTTTGGTATTTTACTGATCCCCCTCAAGGAAGTGGAGAAAAAAGAAACTTCCGAAATAATTTTGAGTTTTTTCTAGCGCGTAAATTTTATTTCGCCATGATCCAGTAACTTGTATACTTGGACTTTTATAAAGTCTGTTATAACAAAAAACACAAGCGCATATCCCCATATAAAAAGTGCTAAAGCCCAGCCCATTGCAGGAAGCAAAATTCCGTAAACGGTGATTAATGTTGCGATAAATTGTGTAAGCAAAACTGCTAGAACCACTTGTTTTGCTGGTTTTACTGACCAAAAGTGACCCTTTGTTCGAGCCACAAACACTGTCAAATGACCTGCTACGGAAAGCTTCAGATAAATAAAAGACTGGAGTACTTCATGACTAAGGTGTAGGATCTCTAGTCCAATGTAAAGAATTCCAAAAGAAACTGCAACTCCAATAATTCCAAGCACCGTGGCGATGCCTAATACAGTCCGCATATTCCATGTCTCTGGTTTATCAGAGTATTTAACATTATCATAAGCGATAGTCATAATTGGTGCATCATTTAGTAGTGCTAATAAGACTATCATAATAGCAGTAATAGGATAAAATCGAAAAACAAGTATGGCTAGAGTAATGAAAAATAACACACGAATCGTTTCCGTCATGCGGTAGATAGAGTAATTATTCATTCGTTGAAATATCTTGCGGCTTTCTTTTACAGTATCGATGATCACTGAAAGGCCAGGTTTAGTGAGAACAATATCTGCAGCTGATTTCGCAGCATCAGTAGCGCCAGCAACAGCAATTCCCGCATCAGCCTTTTTCAGGGCAGGAGCATCATTAACACCATCTCCCGTCATGCCAACAATATGATCTTTGTTTTGGAGAAGTTCTACAATATGGTACTTGTGTTCGGGAAAAACTTCAGCAAAACCATCGGCGTTTTCAATAATTCGCGTGGCTTCCCTGTCAGATTTGTTCAAGAAAGATGAAGACGGCATTATATTGGTGCCCAGATTGACCTGATGGGCGATCTCTTTGGCCACAGCGGTATGATCTCCAGTAATCATTTTGACGTTGACGCCCATAGTTTGTGCGATCTTGATGGTTTCCGCAGAATCTTCACGAGGTGGATCGTAAAGGGCGAACAGTCCGACAAATTGCCAATTATCCTGATCGCCTATAGTTTTGGCTACAGCAAGTGCGCGATATCCCTTGGCAGCAAAGGCGTTGACAGTTTTATTAACTTCGTTAGATATTGCCTCTTCATATAACGAGAGTGCTAGGATAACCTGGGGTGCCCCTTTCGATACTTTGAAATGACTGCCGTCAGCAGTCTCTATGGCGGCTTCGGTGCGCTTTGCAACCGGATCAAATGGTTTAAAAACTGTCACCTTGTAGTCAGTAAGAGACTCATTAATCGCATCCATGGTTTTGATTTTGGAAATAATTGCGTCATCAATAGGATCTTGATTTTCCTCTCTTGACGCTAAAGTTCCAAAAAGAATTACGTCATTCTCTGTGAATCCTGTGAGAAATTTCACTTCGGCAACGGATATCTCATTTTTAGTGATAGTACCTGTCTTATCTGAGCATAAGATATCCATGCCTGCTATTTCTTCAATGGCAACAAGCTTACTGACAATAGCCTCCTTTTTCGCAAGGGATATTGCTCCTATTGCCAGTGTGACTGAGAGGACCGCTGGTAGCGCCACAGGTATTCCAGCAACGGTTAGAACTAATGCAAACTGAAGAGTTTGCAGTATGCTTTGCTGACGGAAAAGCGAAACAACAAAAATGATCATCACTAGTCCAAGAGCAAGTGCAATCAGATAATCACCGATTTTGATAACAGCCTTCTGGAAATGACTCTGGGTCTTTGCTTCCTCCACTAATTTTGTAGTCTCGCCAAAATATGTGTTCGTACCAGTAACGGCTACTAATGCAGTCATTTCCCCTTGGCGGATAATAGAACCAGAATAGGCAATATCAGAAGTATGTTTTTCGACGGGCATAGATTCTCCAGTTAATGCAGATTCATCTGTTAGCAGATAGTCGCCATCCATAAGTTTAACGTCGGCTGGAACAATATCTCCTAGGCGAACACGCACCACATCTCCCGGCACTAGTTCTTTGGCAGATTTTTTAATGTATTTGCCGTCACGAAGCACGCGCGCTGACTGTGCTAGTTTCTTTTTTAATAATTCAATGGCATTATCTGCCTTGTGCTCCTGCCAAAATCCAACTACCGCGTTTAACATCAACAATGCAAAAATGATCCAGAAATCCTCCCAGTGTTGAATGATTGCCGATAAGATAATGGCGGCCTCGATCATCCAAGGAATCGGTCCCCAGAAATAACTTAAAAATTTGAGAATCGGATTTACTTTCTTTTCGGGGATTTCGTTAGGACCGTATTGTGAAAGTCGTTGTTCTGCCTCCAAGGTAGAAAGACCCGTTTCACTTGAGGAAAGTTTTTTTAACAATTCTTTTATTGAATTCTTTTTTGCCTCTTCTGTTTTAATTATTACATCCTCTGAGCTCATAACATTAAGTCCTCTATTTCTTTTCTGGTAAAAAGATCAAGTTCTTGTTATTAAGGTGAAATTTTGTGTTAATTACGTACCATAATTAACTTATCCGTATTTTGCAGAAGCTTTGATTATTAAACGTGTGTGACTGTTATGTAACAGTAACAAGAGTGACTTTAGGTAGATCTTTCATATGTGTACTTTAATGAATATATAGCTTAAAATGCATTTTGTATGCGTTGATTTCATGGATTGAATTGTCAAATGCCAAAGATATTTTTATTGATTTAGGTTTTCACAATTTTTTGATTTGTTACTGTTACACGACAGTCACAAAAATATAAAATTCAAATCTTGTAAGGAACTTATAATGAAAAAACCGTCTCTTTGTAGTCATTACACGTAAATGAGTTAATTTGAGAGATTTAATTTGCATTGTCCTACTATAGATTTTAGAATGCGTTAGAAGGAAAGAAGATATGCTTCTCACAAATAAGGAAATTTTATCTGAGGCTATGGCTAAGGGATATGCTGTTGGCCATTTCAATATAAGCAATCTAGAATCTTTATTGGCTATCACTGAAGCCGCTGTGGAGGAAAAATCACCAGTCATTATTGCAATAACGTCTTCCTCTATCAAATATGCTGGTTTAGAATATCTAACAGCCATAGTTAAAACTGCGGAAAAATCCACTTCAATACCAATGTCTCTACATCTAGATCATGGACCAGATGTAGAAACGGTGTCAAAATGTATTGATATTGGTTTTACTTCTGTTATGATAGATGGTTCTCATCTAAATTTTGAAGAGAATATTTCATTGACAAAACATGTTGTGGAATTAGCTCAACCAAAAAGTATATCAGTTGAGGCTGAACTTGGCAGACTTGCTGGCATAGAAGAGACAACGGTTGAAGAAAAGGATGCAATATTAACCGACCCAAGTGCCGCTAAGGAGTTTGTCGAACGAACCGGTGTGGACATCCTCGCTGTTGCGATTGGAACCTCACATGGCGCTTATAAATTTAAAGCGAAGCCAAGATTAGATTTTAAACGACTCAAGACAATTAGAAAAATGGTCAAAATTCCACTTGTTTTGCATGGAGCATCTGGAGTTCCATCACGACTAGTTGAAAAAGCCGTGAAATACGGAGCAGCAATAAGTGAGGCTAAAGGAATCCCCGATGAAGATATCAAAAAAGCTATATCCTTAGGAATACAGAAAATAAATATCGATACAGATCTAAGACTAGCTTTTACATCCACAGTTCGTGAGATTTTAGTTACTTTACCAAAAGAATTTGATCCAAGAAAGATTCTAGGTCCAGCGAAAGAAGCTATGAAAGAGATTGTTAAGGGTAAAATGCAATTATTCGGGAGCGCATTTAAGGCTGACTAGAATAAAAAACCAGACTGAAAGCAGTATCAATTGAAATTAGAGGCGTAAAAAGTCCTAAAAATAAAGAAATGGTGTTGCACCATAACAACAATTATTTACAGCGGTGTGGTGTTTGAAGTATTCTTTTAAAATTGGTTCAGTATTCGGAATTCCGATCGAACTTCATATAACTTTCATAATATTATTGCTTGTAGTATTAGTGTTCTCACGATATTATTTCATTCTAGTAATCTTTCTGTTTGTTTTCGTGACTTTACATGAGTTAAGCCATTCTCTGGTTGCAAAGCATTACAATATTGAAGTTCAGAAGATCATTCTCTACCCGATAGGTGGCGCATCTCAAATCGAATCTGTTGCTGATAAACCAAATCTTGAATGGCGTCTGTCCATAGCAGGTCCTTTAGCTAGTTTTGTATTCGGTCTTTGTCTTTTCGCATTAGACTTGATTATCCCGATAAAAGCTCCTTTTACAACAACTAGAAGGCTTTTTTACGATCTAGCATTATTAAACGTTCTTCTAGGTGCTTTCAACTTAATCCCTGCATTTCCAATGGATGGAGGTAGGGTTCTCAGAGCATATCTGGCGGAAAAAAGGGGATTGTCTGATGCTACAAAGTACACCTCATGGATTGGAAGACTTCTGGCACTTATTATGATTGGAGTGGGGGTTCTAGTAGATTGGTGGCTCATACTTATTGGTGTGTTTATTTATGTAGGCGCCACAGAAGAGAGAGAAAGGCCTATAAGATCCATCACTGAGTCTAAAGTAAGCGCCAAAGATATAATGAGCTTAGAGATCGCAACCGTAACGCCCGAGAATAGCCTTAATGAAGCTCTAGAAGTCATGTTTCGCGCAAAATATCATGATGCTCTAGTTGAAAAAGATGGAAATTTTATGGGAATTATTGCATGGAATGATATCTTACAAATACTTCCGGAGCAAAGAGACTCCATAAAAATTAGTCAATTGCCTTTAAGACTAATCACAGTTTTTCCAAACGATTCAATCTTAGAAATTTATAAGAAGATGACTAAGGAAAATATAGATATGATGCCAGTGGTCGAACAAGACAATCCTAACCAAGTTATAGGAGTAATAACAGACAAAAGTTTATCTTCTGCATATGAAAAGGCGAAATCTCATCAGTAACTGCTAAGAGAATGGGTTCCTTATATTTACTTGGATCATTGAATGATCTACTTGATAGGAGAAGATTGCTATTCCT
>NZ_JAHPYX010000200.1:0-7196 GCF_019058535.1 Candidatus Borrarchaeum sp. | reverse complement strand
TTTATTCACAGAGTGTAAAGAAAATAACCTCTTTGCCTTTGATCCAACACCAAAAAACTATTTACTTGCTGATAATTTCTATAATCCAAAGCCAATGATTAAGACAACAGAGTTTAAGTCCAAACAATTAGCAGATCGTGTTAGTTTATTTTTAAATCAAATACGACTTGAAGGTATTAGCAGAATAAAAAAGGCCGGTATTATTTCATTTGAAAAAATGGGGGATATTATAAGTACAATACTTCAAAAGGGTAATCTCAATTTATTATTACGCTTGTTGAAAGTAAAAGGGACGATTAAACGTATCTTTCCTAATAACTCAATAATTTAGACGGATTTGTTTTATAATAAATCAGAAAAGTTTCAATACTTTAATTATTAATCTCATGGCAATCCTAGAACTTCAAGGTATCGTCAAATGCTAGTATCAAAAAATTCGAGGAATCTAGATGGATTACTCTGACATATTGACCAGCAATTTAGCATGGCTTGAAACAATGTATCAAAAAGGCGGTTATGGTGGGCCAGTAGTCCATTATTGGAAAGATAGTTTGGAATACATTGGACCTGGAATAGATTGGAGATATGAAGGATTGTTGACAGGGCTCATTACATTTTTTAAAAAATCAGATACGACGATCTGGTTAAGAAAGGCTGAAAATGTTGCTCAAGACATCATTGTAAGTCAACTTAGGAATTCATCTTTTCGAAATTCAAAATTTGAGGCAAATCCAGGCTGCGGAGGGACACCTCACGAAGCTGCAGTAGATATTGGTTTACTTGAGTTGGCAAAAATCTTGAAAACAGAGAGGAAAAAGTGGAAGAAGTATTTCTTTGTTGCTGATAGAAATTTGAAAACATTTCACTTAAGTCGATTATTTGACAAAAGCGTTAAGGCGTTTAAAAATTCTACAAGAACAGACTTCTTTGTGCCTAATAAAATCGCAACAACGATTGAAGCATTGATTAAACATTATGAGCTTTCCAGTAATGCAAATTTACTTCGAAGATTTGTCATCCCCGCAGGGGATTTTATACTAACTCAACAAATTCTTAATGAAAATGAACCGATTTTTGGTGGGATCTACCAAAGTGCAAATAGCAAGACGCCATTTGTTATGAGTTTCTATAATGCAAGATGTATTCCTGCCTTGATATTGCTTTACCGATCAATAACCGATGAACGTTACTTAGATGCCGCAATGTTGGTAGGGAAGTTCTTAGAAAAAATGGCACTTCGAGAAGGCGGCTTTGCTCACGATTTTTCATTTGTAGAAAATAAATGGATTAAGTCAAAATATCCTATTTGGATTGCAGGCTCAGCAGAAGTTGTTAGAGCATTATTATTATTAAACGAATTTGGTGGAAAGTTTAGTGTTTCAAAACACATTGAATTTATTAAACGTGGTCTGGATTACAATGGAGGATTTAGAACATCTATCGGAATAAACTTTAAGAATAAAGAAAAAAGTACTACAGAATATGAAACGAACTGGAAAGATAACCTTCATGTCGCAGGTTGGAATACAATGGTTTTCAGATTATTTTCTATGCTGTCTAGAAAAATCCCTGAGTTTGAAAAAATAACTGAGAAATCATTTCCCACTCTTATATCGAGGTGTAAGAATAACTTTATTCTAATTGAAACGCAAGAAAACATTTCAGTCATTCAAGAAAAGGAAAACAAGTTTAAACTGAATTTTTTATTTCCTAAGAAGTCAAAATATTCCCTTGGAAGGCCTAAAATCTTTCCTAGAAAAATTATTGCCCGAGTAAGAGAAATTATTCAATCATTTCGCTGCTAGTTGCTTGAATTACTACTCAATTGAGTTCAAACTTGAAGCAACTAAGAAGATTTTATCATTCTAAATAATGTCTTAGTAATAAATTTAATCTCAATAATTTCAACAGCTTTTGAAAATATTATGAGAATGACATAGAGAGTCAAAGAAATGATAATATTTAATATAGAATTAAATATGAAAAGATATTCTAATATTAAATAACATCCTACACATAAAAGACCGGAAAAGATTGTCCAAAGAATCTTGGCTGTTTCATATTTTATTTGAAAAAGTTCTTTTGTATTCTTATAGGACAATCCTAAGTATATTATGCTAAATGCTACAGCAGCGATACCAGCGCCAACTAATTCCAAGAAAGGAATTAATACGAAAAAAACCATCGAAGAAAGATGTGCAATTATGTATGACTTAGCAACGATTTCCATTCTTTCCCTAACATAACAGGAAGTATTAATTATAGTTGTTATAAGTCCAAAAAAAAGCGCAGGGAGATAAAATGGGATAATAATCAAAGCTGGTAAGTAGTTTACGTTGCTTACAAATACAATTAAGAAAGGTGATACTGCATAAAGGAGTATAACAACGAGGAAACCCAATGCAATTAACAATCGAACCAATTTTGCAGTAAAAACTTTTAACTGCTCTTCTTTCTTTTGTTCCCACATTTGAGTAACTATCACTGGAAATGCAGCCTGTAATCCAATAAAGGGAAGATTGAAAAGACCAGCAACTGTACTCCCAATTGCAAAAAAGGCAACTGATTCTGCAGAAACAAACAAGAGAATTATATAATTCATTATAAAATCATGAATGGATCCAACAATTAACATGCTCACGCTTGGAATTCCAAATTTTGTAATTTTTCTTAATTGGTCTATAGAAATACTGCCTGACCCAGATTTTAACAAAAAATAAATAAGAAAAGCAAGGAATGAACAAAAATTACCAATTATCAACCCAATAAAAATTCCTAGCTCTCTCATTGCAAACATGAACACAAAAACAAGTCCCACAATAAGACCTAAAAATACTGATAAAAGTTCAAAGGCAATATACCATCTTAACATTTGACGAGCTTTAATAACATTAGAAAAAATTGCGTTTAATGAACTTATTAGTCCAAAGAGAGATATAGCAATTAAAAGAGCAAGATATTGAGGATGATTAAATACTCTAATGTTGAGAAAGTTCAAAACAATAACTATCGACCAAGCAGCTAATTCAAGAAAAAAAAGAAAAATTAAACCAGTAAATATAATGTCACGGGTTTTCTTGTACTCGTTACTTTCCTCATAACTTATCACATATCTAGAAATACCATCAGTAAAAAAAGAAGTAAATATGAGAACAAATGTGTTAGCAAAAACTATACTAAATGAATAAAAACCATATTCAGTTGTTGATAGTACATTAGAAAAGATTTTAAGTGCAATAAAAGACTCAACGTATATAAAAAATCTGGTTATTAAAATTATTGAAGAAAAGCGAGATATTTTAGTCCCAAATTTATTTAAATCGTCTAAAATATCAACTGCTGATTCTTCTGTCATTAAAAATCTTACTTCCTTTTTGAAAATCAGAAGAAGCTATCATATTTAAAATCATATTGCTTTTAAGAAAAAGAACAAACCATTTTTAGTCGATATTTTTTAACTAAGTTCCATGAAGAATATTTGTTAATTCTTTAAAGAGGATAAACATGAAAATTCTAGTATGCAATACAACCGTTGCTCCTTTCGCAATTGGAGGTATTGCAACTGTTACATATAATCTTGTTAAGCAGTTGGGCGAATTAGGGCATAAAATAACAGTCCTAATGAACATCCCTACAAACACAAGAAAAAAGTTGAAACCAATTCTAGAAAAAACAAAATTGAAAAATGTTGAACTAATACCAATTTATACAAAATCAATGTATGCTCTCTGCCCTACCGATATCAAAAACTTAATTTTAAAAACATTAAGAAACATCCCGAAAAATCTTAAACTTATTTTGTCGAAAGATTACGAAATTATTCATTTTCATGCTTTTGGTTTTTCAGATCTATCTTTTTTATATCCTGTCTTAGCTAAGATTTTTCGTTCAGTATACATAATCTATACCTGCCACGATACGCCTGTATTAAGCACAAATTTTGCCTTAAAAAGAAAAAAATTCTCATCCATTTTAAAAAGATTGAGATTATTCGCTTTTCGTGTTGCATGGAGATATTTAGATGCTGTTGTGGCTCCCAGTAAATTCCTATTAGATAATTTAAAAAGAGAAGGGTTTATATCGAAAAAAATGGTTACTATTCCAAATGGTGTTGATATTAGAAGTTTTAAAGAATCTAAAACTATATTATTGAATGGAAAACCATCAATCGTAAATGTTGGCTATTTTGAAAAGAGAAAAGGCATAGATATATTACTAATCGCATTTCAAAAAATCAAAATGAAATTTCCTGAAGCTGAATTACATCTTGTGGGTCATCATTGTCTTAGTAGGCAAAAAGTAAGTAAACTCAGAAAATTAGACATATTTCTATACGGAAAACTGCCTTTGCATGATATTATTCCTTTATATAAAGGTGGAGATATTTGCATATTTCCTTCAAGAAAAGAAACATTTGGATTGCCAATCCTTGAGGCAATGGCTGCTGGAAAGCCGGTAATTGCGTCAGAACTGCCTGCCTTCGAAGAATTAATTAAAAATTCTGAAAATGGATTTTTAACTGACTTAAATCCTATTTCTATTTTAAAAATCGTAGAAGATTTATGGAAGGATGAGAATTTAAAATATAAAATTGCCCAGAATGCTTTGGAATTCGTTCAAAAATATGATTGGAGAAATATTTCACGAAAATATGAAGCACTTTTTATTTCACTTCTAAAATAACAAAATTGTTGTCTATTTTTAATTAATAATCTTCTGCGTCCCTTAAATAATCAGAATCCGCTTAAGTGAACTTCTGAACTTATTTATTGGATATTTCTTTATAGATTTCAAGATATTGTTCAGAAACAAAATCCCAATTATATATTTTCTCAACTTTAGCCCTTCCCGCCATTCCCTTCTTTTTAGCTAATTTGGGTTCATTTAGTAGATATATAATTGATTTTGATAATTGATCATAGTCATCGGGATTAATCAATATGCCACTCGCATCATCAATAAGAGTGTTCATCGGAGGAAGATTACTTGTAACAACGGGTTTACCTGAAGACATTGCTTCAATAAAAACAACTCCGAATGCTTCCATTTTTGAAGGCAACACAAAAATGTCTGAAGCTGCAAAATAATAGGGAAGTTCTTGTCTCGGAACAACACCAGTAAAAATAATACTATCCGATAGTTTATTCTTGGAAATTAATTTGGATAAATAGATATAGAACTTTGAATGTTTGCATTCGAAAGTATGATGAAAACTCTCCAATTTTGGTCCAACAAACATTAAAATCGCATCAGGAATAACTTTCTTAACAGATTTAAATGCCATAATGATATTTTTCGCTCCTTTATGTGGGTCAAGTCTTCCAACAGAAAGTATTAGAGGTTTATCGTTTATTTTAAATCGTTCTCTTATAATATTTCCATTAATCGTCGGATTAAACTTCATAGTATCGATAGCATGGGGAATCATTTTGACCGTATTTGGATTAATCCCTTTTACATTCTCGATGATTTTCTGCCGAATGATCTCGCTTGGCGTTATGACCGCTGCAGCAGATTTTGAAATCATTGAAGCTATTTTGATATGTAGTTTTGCGGCATCTCCTAATTGCAGCCATGGATAATGATTAAATTCTGAAAAAACATAAGGTTTTGATCTCATTTTGGCTGTTAATTTCATACACAAAGGAGACCATCCATGAAAAATATGAAATAAATCGAAATTATATTTTGCATCCAAAAGTAAAAAACTTGGAAATGTAATTGGATATTGTAAACAAGCCTTAGGAAAATGAAAAGTATCTTTATTATAAGGAATTCCATGATATGAGAAAATTTGCTTATCTTGTATGATCTTTTTATTTTTCTGACTTACAACTATATGAATTTCAAGGTCTTTTTGAGAAAGATACTTTGCTAAATCGTATATCATTTGCTCAGTTCCTCCACCAAATTTTGGAGGAATCGGCAGTGATATCATTCCATTCATGCAAATTCTCAACATTTTTACAAATTTCCTCTCCTTATTTTCACAACATTAGACATCTATATAATTTTAGAGTTTTTTCAGCAATTTTACTCCATTGAAAAATTCTCTTGGCTCGTTTCCGGCCTGAAATACCAATTTTTTTTCTAGTTTTTTCATCAGCATTCAGTTTTTGTATTGTATCAGCTAAAACCTCCGCATTATTAGGTGGAATCAAGATACCTGCGTTTCCAAGATATTCAGGAATACCTCCAATGTTGGTGGCTATAATAGGTGTTTCACAAGCCATTGCTTTTATTATAGTACTACTAGCATGTGCTTCAAGACGGGGCACGATCAAAATTTTACTTTTCTGTAATTTTTGAAAAAATATATTCTCAGATAATTCTCCACCAAATACAATATTTTCAGTAATCTTGTTCTTTTCAGCATAATTCATTATTTCTTTCCTTTCAAAATTGAGCACAGGGCCATAAATATGAAGAGTAATAGGCGTGTTTTTTTCATTTAAAATTGTCATAGCATTTAAAAGAATATAAATGCCTCTAGATTCAACAGGCGGACCAAAAAAGGTTATTTTGTCCCTTAGGTAATGTTTAAGTTCGGGGATCTTAACTCCATGATAGATTATTCTAATCTTACTTTCTAAATAAGGGAAAATCTGAATTAATTTTTTCTTAGAAAAATCCGTATGTACGATGACTGCATCAATTTTCTCAATTATAGGTTTTAGTATTTTAGAAAATCTATTGCTAAATACAATTTCATGTAGAGTAACAACTTTTTTTGCTTTTTTCGGAAGAAGAAGAAAAGATAAAAGACTAATAAATCCAAAACTACCTGCACATAGTTGATAGTGGACAATATCACTATTTAAAGTTTTGAAATTCGTCCAAATTGCCCGCAAAATACTATTTGGCAGATTATAATACTTTCTAAAGAAGAATTTGAATATTTTCTCCCATGCTGATGGATACCAAGAATTGCATCCCTGCTTTGAAGCTTTATTCACTCTAGCTTCACACCAACAACTACCTGAAACAATTTTAATCTTTTCAATCTCTTTTAGTTCCTGAAGTGCGCTCATAAGTTCGCAAGTGTAATCAGAAACTCCAATATTAGGATACCAACAGCTAATAAAAGACACATTCAATTTTTTCAAAGAATTCCTCTCTATTTTTATCAATCTCATTTTTTATCATTTATACTACATCTTAAGAATCACATATGGGATTTTTTCATAGACTTAAGG
>NZ_JAHPYX010000199.1:0-5515 GCF_019058535.1 Candidatus Borrarchaeum sp. | reverse complement strand
TTGTTGGGGTGGGCCTTATATTCGCTTCATCATTTGTTCTGGGGCTTCAAGATACCTTTCTTATTGGTATATTCCTGTTAATGACAGCTACTGGTCTAGTCCTTATCATGGGTGGCTTAAAACGTAAATATCTTACGATTTCAGCTGGAGTTATATTCCTAGGAATCGGTCTTTTTGATGTGCTCTTTGTAGAATCATTTTTTTCGAGCTATATCTTAATGGTAGGATCGATTATCTTTACTGCGGGCATTTTAAGAGGAATTGGTGGATTCTTTAATTTCATTACCAAACAGATTCCAGGTTTCAAGTATGTGGGTTCGCTTGCAAGTAAAAACATAGCTCGAAAGCCCACAAGGAGCACACTAACCTTTGGCATTTTTACGATCTGTTTAGCGCTTGTGATTTCGGTCGCATCAATTATGATCGCTATCGAAACAGGAATTCTACAATGGGTTGACGACAATCTTGAGGAAGATATGTGGATCACCACATCTGTGGGGGCTCCTCTCGGCCTAAGCGGGAACATTACACGAAATATAGAAGGAATACATTGGATGAATACGAGTGATGAAGGGATGCGACCCGCTTGCACTGCCCAAGTATACGCAGGGGCTCGTTTCGAACTTTGGGATGAAGATTTTGATTCATTACTAATAGGTATCAACAGCACGGAGTATTTTGCCGTGAATGAAAATACTATGCAACATAAAATTCTGGAACCAAACATTACTGATACCTACAAACTCTTCAAGCGTCTAAAGAGTACACATGAAAATAGTTGCATTATAAGCGATAGACTAGCTGAAGAACTCCACATAAGAGTAGGCCAGAAAACACCGGTTGGTATATGGTCTCATGGAAATTTTACAGAGTTTAAAGTAGTAGGAA
The DNA here is from genome assembly GCF_019058535.1 of Candidatus Borrarchaeum sp. Taxonomy (NCBI): domain Archaea; kingdom Promethearchaeati; phylum Candidatus Borrarchaeota; class Candidatus Borrarchaeia; order Candidatus Borrarchaeales; family Candidatus Borrarchaeaceae; genus Candidatus Borrarchaeum; species Candidatus Borrarchaeum sp. The sequence goes on along the minus strand of NZ_JAHPYX010000199.1, from coordinate 4,627 downwards.
TCATGCACAACGACATCATTGGCTACCCGCAACCTGGATATTTCTGTCTAATTGACATCGACAAATTCCTCGACTTCGGGTTTGATGAAACAGCATACCATTTCTCAATGAAACTTGATAGATATTATCCAAATGGCACAGAGGTAGACCCGCAAGTTGTGGCAGACCAGATTGACGAACGATGGGGCGATGAATATAAACTAAGCTTCTCGTTCAAAGAAGGTGTCAAAGATGACGTTCGCGAACAAGTACAACAAATCGGGACCTTCTTTAATATCATCACATATTCTAGCATTATCGTTGGTTTATTAGTTTTAGTAACAACGATGATAAAAATTGTAAGCGAACGACGTCGGGAAATTGGCTTACTCCGTACAATAGGCATAAAAAAAGTAAAAGTGATGCAACTCATCCTTTTTGAGTCGATATTCCTTGCTCTTATAGGTCTCTTTCTAGGTATTTTAGATGGTTACATCTTAGGGTACACATTCGTTCAGGCTATGGGTAGCGTTGGTTTCGGATCCATGGAGTTTGTAATGCCCTGGGTCGCTATTGGCCAAACAGTAGTAGTTGCTATCGCTATAGCCGTCATCGGTGCGCTAGTTCCCGCGTGGAATGCTGGTAAGATACCTCCAGCCGAATCATTGAGATATACAGGATAAATTAAGTGATATCTCCTGCCTCATCTCTTTTTTCTGATAATTATAGGCAAAGTCATACGTCAGAAATCAACAAAGAAGTTAAACATAGACGGCATCAATACATAAACTGGTTAAAAATAGGAGATTGAGGCAGGTCTAACAGAAGCTTACGGCGTCTACATTGCATGTACGAAGGCATCTTCCACAGAGATAGCATTCACCATAACTTTCAATTATTTCTCCTGTCGGGCATTTCATATCGCAAAGTCCGCATTCCATACATAAATCTCCTTTCTCCAATTTAAATCTGGAGAATTTCGCTACAGGTGCAGCAATAGCACCATAAGGGCAAAATAGCCTACAGAAAGGTCTGTATACAAAAATTGAAGCTACAAAAAAAGCACTTATGATGAACACGCCAGGAATTACAATTTCCAATCTCCAAAACTGATATGGCGCTATTATATTGATCAGATCAAGATTAAAGGCGAGAATTAAGCCAATGATCAAACCTAATACCCCTAGTCTTATCCAGAAGGTGATTTTTGTTGGCACGATCGGTTTATTTTTTCCTTTTTTGCTTGTAGGGACGTCATAGAGAAGTTCTTGAAGGGCTCCTACTGGACATCCATATCCACATACTGCACGACCGATAATAAAAGTGAGACCAAGTGTTAAGACGAGTGCTACAACTGTCATAGTTAAAGAATATCGTTCTACATGACCTATTCCTACCTCTCCCGCAGCAGCCCTTACACCCTCTGCCCCAAATAATTTCGGGATCAATGTGATTAGGTGTCCACCCTGAAGAAAGAAAAACGCCAGAACAGTTACACTTAACATTATAATTCGTAAGCGGTTGTTGAACTTTGTCTTGACCATTGCTACAATAGCTAAAATTGAGAACCCGATGACATACGTAAAACCGGTTATGAATTCTATAAGGTTAACTTCACCTTGACTTCTGCGCCCCACCCCGTTGCTGAATCCCTTGAATGCGTTCTTTATTGTTTCAGCATACTTAGAGACGCTGATTTTGAATGATTTCTGCATTGTTTTATCTCTCACAGTTTTCTAAGTTTGTTGTGAAAAAATTTTCATTAATTTCTTAGAAGTTAATTCACTTTTTCTTTTAGATTATGATTCATGCAAAATTAAAGCACAGAATCTTGAATAAAACAGCTACTAAGACAGTAACCACCAGAAAAGTGATAATCAAAAGAATTCGTACAAAACATCTTCTTTCAAGTTCATCAATACTTCTGCATTAATAGATTCTACATTAACACGCTGTGTCTTCTTGATTTCTATTTCCTCAGAGTCTAATCCACCATTGTACCAATGTATCAGAATTCCTACACGAAAGGTTAGTCCAGTATCAAGAAGTTCGCGTAAGAAGTTAATCCATCGGGTTGCTTGTTGATTTCGAAAATCAGGCCAGTATTTGTCCTTTTTCTGTTTTTTCGCTCTTTCTTTGAGCATTTTTTCTGTGATCCAATTATTAATTTTTTCCTTGCTCCATCCCTTTTTTCTTAACTTCTTGACTTTCTTAGAATCAACTAAGGCTTCGTGCTTTTGACTGATATCTAAAGAACCTAACACGGTGTCACAATCACAATACCCTTGAGTCGGTCTAAAATACAATTCCCCAAATGGTAACTGAGATTTAACGTTCTCGTTGTTTACAGGGCTTAAAGTCATTTCATAATTATCAAAAATAGGTACAAGTGTATCTATTTTCGTTCCTTTCGGCAAAGTTGCTGTGATGTAGTAGCACATGACACGAACACTTTTTAGGTCGTTGAAAAACTTATTTAGAATGAATGTGAAAGCAGGATAAATAACTTTCTAGCTGCAAAATTTTCATACAGATGAAGAAAATGGCAAAGTCAAGATTTCGCTGGGTTGTGCTGGGTCTTTCGTGGTTTAGCTGGTTGTTACTAGGCATTGCCCTCTTGAGCTTAGGGGTGATGTTAGTAAAGTTGGTTCCTCAATTTGGTTTAACTGGGGTACAAGCTGGAGCGCTCATGGCGGTTTCTGCAATTCCAGCTATTGTTTTTGCCATTCCTATTGGATCACTAGCCGATCGATATGGTGGAAGAAGGTTAGGTGCGCTTGGCTTGCTTATGTTGATGGTGGGATTAATTCTAATAGCTATCGCCGAAGTTTTTTTGGTGCTGATCGTAGCGAGATTGGCGATAGGTATTGGCGCTGCGTTATGTGGTACACCATTGCAGCAATGGATAACGAAATGGTTTCCTTCAACTGAATTGGGTTTTGCCTTAGGTTTCTTGTCCTCGGGGTATGGCATCGGGAGTATAATAGGTATTTTCACAATGGGTTACATTCTAGAAACCTTGGATCTATTTTTAGTCACCGTAGTTTTGGGTATAGTTTGTCTTATTTGTATGTTTCTTTTTCTTCTAGCCCGTCAAGAACATCCTTTAGCCATAGTAAAAGAAAATGGAACCTCTGAAACCTCACTATCTCTTCGCATGATATCAAAAGTCTTTAGAACTGTTGAATTATGGAAACTCGGTATAGCCGGATTCGCTATCACTGGAATAATGTCAGCGTATGCAACATTTGCCCCGATTACATTCGTTGTGCAGTTCCAAATGGATATTGTTACAGCCTCTGCTACCGCTGGAATAGCTGCAATCCTTGGCACTCCCTTTATTTTCGCAGGGGGCTGGTTGTCTGACAAATTGAAACCTCGATTCGAAAGAAAAACATTAGTTTTTGTAGCAACACTAATATGCGCTTTCGCTTTCTATTTAATTGGAGTCGCAACTGTATTTTTCATAGCATTGATAGGGATATGCCTTATAGGCATTTTTAATTGGATTTCAAGTGCTGCTCTTTCTGCAGCTTGTACTGAATCAACTGAATCAGCTACGGTAGGTTGTGCGCTCGGCTTTCTTGCAGCCATATGCTCTATAGGATCATTGATTCTGCCTCTTACAATGGGTCTTGTATTTGATATGACCGGCTCTTGGGCTTTAACGTGGACAGTTCCAGCGATAGTAGCATTTATTGGCGCAATAGTAGTCTTGTTTAGTAAAAACTGAATAGCATAGCGTTCGTTTATTTTAAAATTTATTTCCTGACTTGAAAAAACGTGTTCCCAGTAGGATAAGTTTTAAAACCAGTATCCATGTGTTCAATTCGCCATATGCTGATTAAGAGGCTAGGGGAAATTTCAGAAATGGAAAAATTAAGATTTCGCTGGGTCGTATTGAGTCTTGCATGGCTCTCGTGGCTACTGGTTGGTACTGCCGTATTAAGTATAGGAACTATGTTAACTATCCTAATTCCACAATTTGGATTGACAGGAGTGCAGGCAGGCAGCTTGATGGCAGTTGTTTGGATTGCTGGCATCATATTAGCGATTCCTATTGGCGTTCTGATTGATCGATATGGTGGAAGAAAACTAGGCGCACTTGGCATGCTCACGTTAACAATAGGGCTACTTCTATTTGCGTATGCAGATTCTTTTGAGTTGTTAGTTATATCAAGGGCAATCATAGGTATAGCTATTATCACTGGAACAACGCCACCACAGGTTTGGATGGCAAAATGGTTTTCTAATGATGAAATAGGCTTTGCGCAAGGCTTCTTAACATCTGGATACGCTAGTTCGGGCATCGTAGGTGTATTCGCTATGGGGTGGATTTTACAAACAATTGGTATCTACATGACGGTTATGATTCTAGGTATACTAAGTCTTGTATTAATGACTGTTTTTCTTCTAGCTCGTAGGGACTTCCCAACAGCACTAACAGAAACGGTATCCAATAAAAACTCTATGTCCCCTTCTGAAGCTGTTTCACAAGCCTTTCGAAATGTCGAATTATGGTTGATTACAATAGCGTGGTTATTTATTGTAGGGATCTCTACAGCCTACGCGACATTTGCCCCCATTACTTTTATAGCATTATTAAATCTGGATATAGTTACAGCGGCAGCCACGGCTGGTATAGTTC
>NZ_JAHPYX010000198.1:0-10102 GCF_019058535.1 Candidatus Borrarchaeum sp. | reverse complement strand
TCCTACTCTGAAAGCAACATCATCTTCCGGAGCAGTATTCAGTTCATCGTATATTTTGCAGAATAGTAGATTCATTATTTCTTGTATTAAAGCTTCATCACGAGTAATTCCTACGACGTTTCCGTATAAGTGATTCTTAATATCTTTGAACAAAGAGATTATATTACTCGGTTTCGTCAGGTTTTTTCGCTTGTATTTGCCAATATCTTCAATTCTTTGTCCTTTTTTGGGAATCGTGGGAATTAAATTGTAGGTTACATTTCCCTCTTTGTCGAGAATCTTCTGTAGGTAGAGGTGCTCACTACCATTGAACCAAACTCCTATCTGAGCACTTGATAGTCCCAAATATATTTTCAGTTGCTTTTCTCCATCTCGACGAGTCTTTCGTTTGCATTCGACAATCATAAACAAGTTGCCATGGGTTTTTTTTTCGTCATTAAAGACGGCTATGTCAACAGGATATTTTGGTTTACCTGACGGTGCGCCCCGGATTTTAAATTGAGGTCTTGTTTGGATTTGATTTTTATCATATCCAAACTCTTCGACCAATCTGCGAGAAAAGACCTGAACAGCCTCTACCTCTTCAGGTGTGGCTTCAACTAAACTTCCAGAAATAAAATCAATAAGTCTCATCTGTCCTTTGACGCGTTCCTCAGCAAAGGAAACCTTTTCAACTGATTTCGTTCGTGTCGGCATAATTCTTAACCAACCTGAGCAATCATTGACTTAAGTTAAAAAACTAGGAAATCTAATTTGATGTTCTTTTTTGCAAACAACATCTATAAAATTGTATGGGGAACCGACAAAACTATTCAAAATTATGAAGCATTTTACCAGAACCCCTCTGACGTTTATTTTGTTATAGTAAGTTTGATCTTTCGTGTGTTATAGATAGATGCTCTGGGCAAGTCTTAGTAATCTCGCTAGAAGTTTCTATGATAATGTGGATGAATGGCATTTTTTTAAAAGAGAGGTTCATGTAAAACTATTATTGAAAAAATAAAAAAATAGGGAGGATGCCATTACCATTCCTAGGATCATTAATGGTAATAGCGAATCTGACAACGTTTCTTGGCGTGAAAAAGTGTCCGTATTTATCACTTTTCTCGTCCTTTGGCCTGTCATCCATTCCCGTCATCTGAGGCGTGGGACCTCTCGGGTTCAGTCTCATGTACAAGAACGTGTTCATCGCGATATGCGATGAACAGTCCGTCTTGCATCCTGTATATTTATCTGTAAAGAGGGATTGCAACACCATAACTTGTGACATAAAAACTCATCCATAAAGGTCATCAAGAAAGAGATTGACCATCAGAAGAAGATGGTTTTTTAAAGAAGAGAAACCAAATTCTATTGCCTCATTGATCTCATTAAGTACTTGAGACTTATAGATGAAGCTATAAAGAGCATAAAGAGAATGTTTTCTCAATTCTATCTCTCTTTTTAGTGTATCAAAATCTATTTTCTCTTGAATATCTGCACGATAACGTGAGGAGGTAGACCACCTAAACTTTCGAGAAATTGAGGAAGAAACTTGGTCATAATGTTGGAGGGTAGCGAGGAGGGGCAATTCCCTTTCATCCATCTCGTAATTATGATGATTTTTCGCTAGATTATATACGTCGTCATCAACGATAGTAACCTCAGAGTAAATTTTGCTGGAATGTTTTTCAGTATTCACGAAATCATGTAGTAACATGGCGATCATTAGTTTTTCCCATGTATCTGAAAGTTTTGGGAGCATTTTACGAATCCTAATTTTTTTTGGAGTATAGAGAGGTCTTTTGGGGAGTTGTTTTACACTTGTCCACAGTATTTGCCCCATCCCTTCATGGGTATATCTCCCGATACTTTCAATAGCGAGCGCTGGTTCGAGTTTTGAGTGAGGAATAATAAACTCTACTGTTCCATGCCATGCCCTAAAGGTCATAGGAGCGCGTCTCTCACCTTTCGTAAGTTTACCGAACACTCTAGGACTACCATTAATGGTAATTACCCCAAATTTATGAAAAAAATGTCTTTTTTTCGTGATCACTGGAGTTTTAGTTACACCAGATAATTTAAACCATCTTTTTGGCATTTTTCAGCACCACTATAGGATGTTTTAAATTTTTTGTCATTTAAACGGGAGATATAAGACCATGGGAAAGTAACGGCTTTTGTAACCCTTTTGGTAAAGTAGTTATCGTTTTATTCATCCCTCTGCCGGACATTCTTTCCCCATCAACCGAGGTTTGGGACCTCTATAATAACTGTCTCTCACATAAGAACGTGCTTCTTGCAGATTACAAGAAGTATTCCGTCTTAGCTGAGAAAAAGCGGGCGATGAGCGTCTTAGAAGAGAAAATCTCCATTATTTCTCACGCCCTTTCACAACTAATCAAGTGGAGTGTTGTTGTTCAATTTTTATCAGATTTTCTCTCATATACGCGTTTCTCCATTCTTCGATGTTTTCAAGTAGTATCGGTTTTACTTCGATTTCTTCAATGATCTTATATACTCCGTTATCCATCGTGATGTTTCGCAAAACATGTACATTCTGGATTTCGACCTCTAGAATCTTGATATATCCATAACCAGCATTTTTGCCACTGCCAAGTGTTTCGATGTAGAGCAACGATTCCACGATGAACTTGATCTCATCATCGGTTAAATTTGTGATGTCGATTACGAAGTTAAAATACCCGCTGAAATAGCTTTCACGAAAATCTTGAATAGCCGTTCTATCATAAGTAAGGGCTATCCTATTTTCAGTGGCGATATGGACTTTTTGAGCAGGTAACTCAGTAGTGTATTCTTTATGCTTTATCGAAGCAATAGGATCAACTAAGACGGAGATTGAGGATTCTTCGCGGAAGGTGCCAAAGATTCTTCGGAGAATACAAGGAGGATCACATGAGCCAAGAGGATGGAAACCAGAAGGAACGAGTTGAGTCCCATCTTTGAGCTCAGTTTTTTCACTGGAATGGCAGACTTCTATACCACAATCTTGAGCAAGAGACATGGCGGCATGCCTCAACATTCCGCGTACCCCTTTAATGTAATACAGTTTTGTATTGAATGCTTTCGAACCACTTTCATAAGAAATTTCACCTAGAAGAAGCATAGTGGAATTTTTTTGAATAGACACATTATGAGGTTTAGCTATTGGAGTATAGGCACGAACCACGATCTGTTTTTTTGTTTGTTTCATGTTTACAACCTCGATAGAATACATACATGCTCTCTAGAAAAATTATGAAATATAATATATTTTACTAGAGAGAGACCACAGTAAAAGTATGATAGTAAATTTTCGTGGTTTATAGACGTTATTTGAGATTTTAGTTGTTTGTAAATAATGAGAAAATCAGTTGTACACTAGATACCATCTACTAATTATACAAAACAATCAAATCTGCTTGAGTAACATTTTAGTATCAGTATTAGTTGTTTTAGCTACGAGCAAATTGGTATCTTTGGCTACGATCGACCAAGGAAGGATTCAAACAGATTTCCGATTGCATCTTGATCCACCGTCGTTAGATCATGATTTTGCAGCTTGCTGACAATGAACTTAACTGATTCCGCCTTTAGATCAATTTTTTCCTCTTCTTCAAAAATATCCTCAAATTCTTTCTTAACCATTTTGAAAATTGCTGAAATCCGCCTTTTTATAACACCGGCTGATTCTTTTGATTCTGCTCGAAACTTATCTTTCAAATCTATATTTTTTTCAGTATAAATTTTACAAAAGAGAAGAGGTATCAATTCTTGTATTAAACTTTCATCACGAGTCATACCAGCAGCCATACCGGCTAAATAGTTCCTTAATTCATTGAAAACGCCATAAAGTTCCTTATTATTTTGTAAATCAGTTTGTTTATTCACAATTAGGAACTCCTTTGAATCCTTAATTTGACTTTCTAAATTTAGAGCTTATAAGAGGAAGACAAATTTTGAACTTACGAAACGGACTGGGAATCAAGAAAAATTATGTGGATATTCTTAAACCTTACAATTATTTATAATGTGGGATTAGTTATAAAATTCCACACTTTATAATAATCATCAATTCTCCCTGCTTTCAAGAAGGAAGAACCAGCCTTAAGGTTATCGGGCTGTGCGCTCGTCACCGAGTGCAAAACATGCCTCATTAATACTGTTTTTTTAAGTATTTCGGCAGCCTTGAAGGAAGTTATCCCACTGTGCTTGAAGAGGTCATGGATCATCGACCATCTACGGTAAGGACTATCCTGTTTCAAACGGGGTTCTATGAACTCCCCGACTTGTGAGGACACCCAATCGTAGATGGCTGGAATGACTTCCCTGAAACCTAAACCCCTTCGAGCTATTACATAACTTGCTAAGTGATGTGTTGACAAATTATGTAATCCTGAATACTTATACCTCCCGATTATGGAGGTATATCCAGGAAATACCTTTCGAAAGGACACACCTCGCTTTTTGCATTTTCTCTCTAACAGCTGCAAGGCAGTGGTCTTCATATTGCTGAATTTTCGGTTGCGTTTTTTATTATAGTAAAACTCTTGGCCGAATTGTAAGTCCTCGACCACGATGCCCTTGCCCTTATTGATGCAATAATTGACGACTTTATCCATCTTATAAGAGATGTAATCGCTACGTTTATTTGTTCGATAGCTGTGGAGGTTGCAAAACGAAATGGTATGATAAGAGAGTAATGTACCATGTTGATCGACATTGGTCAGGGCAACAAAATTATAGTTGAAATCTAATCCGATGGCACCATGTTCGTAGCCACAACGTGGTACAGGTTCTGGAATTTCATAAGAAACATGGACAAAATAACGCACCGTCCCCTTGAAAAACTTCCGTTTCACGGTCACCGTGTATTTGTCGGAATTAAAAATATCTTGAAACCATTTTTCCTGCACAGAGTTTACGGAAAGGGAAATGATCAGCCATTTGCATCCTTTTTGCTTGGAAAAGGTGCGTATCTTGACGGTTTTTCTGGGCAATACTTTAATGTTCAGGTTTTTTCCCTGTTGCTTTCCAATGCAACTGAAAGAAGAATCCCGTCGTATCCTGAACTCTTCCCTACTTATGTTGCCGCGTATTCTGTCTCTGAATAATTTCTTAGTGCCAAATACCACAGGTTCGAGGTGTAAATTGCGCAGTTTAGCCATTATTGAGGATCTACGGGCGTATAAGCCCTTCAACCGTCTGTCATGTGTATCTTTCTCTTTTATTGTTTTGATTTTCTTGATGATGACTTGTAGCTGCTGTGTCATGCGTGTGCGTCGTTTTTCCAGCCACGTCTTTTGTGATTCCAGTTGCGCCTTGTTGTCAATCAAGATAGTATTGACATAAGGGTTATTGTGGCACAGACTCATCAAACACTGTTGGATGGTTTTACCCTCATCGAAGCGCTCTACCATGTAGTCCTCGTTATGAAACAGCAGGTTGTAACCAATGCGTTTCACCCGGTTATAGATGGTAAAGATTTCATGGAGTTGATATTCTTGTGCCTCATCAGGATACATTCGGAGTTTGATGGTCTGAATCATCATGATCGCCTTCTATTTATCTTATATTACAGTTGATTTTTAAACTCCACAAATTTAGTACAGCATTCCTTGCATCTTATCACGCAAGGCATCGAGCTTAAACGTGAGAAAATCGATATTGAACAAAACCCAGTCATCAATTTCGCAGGATTCAGACTTATGACGTGCACCCCTATTTGTGTGAGGTAAAGACCTGTCTGATCTGTGACGTAAGTGTCTATCAGCAAAAAAGCTAAGTCTTAAATAGCTTTTAGGTATACACTTTAGGATATCACTTTTTAGATATATACTCATTGAGGTGAAATCAAAATGGTAACAAAAGTTGGCATTTTCGGTTATGGTCAAATTGGGACTCGTTTGGCTTATGGAGCGGCGCTTCAGAAAGATATGGAACTTGTTGGTGTAGCTGATATTGCTCCGACTTTAGCAATCAAATCCCTAAAGGCAAGAGGGATGCGCCTTGCCGATAAAGAAGTCAAGTTATATTGCGTTGACCCTTCACGCACTAAAAGTATTGAAGATGCTGGCATACCAGTTGCTGGTACTGCTGAAGATCTCCTGCAAGAGGTAGATATTATATTAGACGCGGCACCGGGAGGTATCGGCGCTAAAAATAAGATTCTTTACGAAAAATTCAAGGTTCCTGCAGTTTTCCAAGGTGGGGAAGCAGGTGAGGTTGCAGATGTGTTCTTTCATGGATATGCCAATTACGAAAAAGGTGTGGGTCAATCTTATCTCAAACTGACGAGTTGCAACACGACAGGGCTGATCAGAACCGTTGACTGTTTGGATCGAACTCATGGAATTGAAAATATCGCGGTAACAATCGTCCGACGATGTGCTGACCCAGGTGACACACATAGAGGGTATGTTGACATATTGAAACCTGAACCAGTTCCAAATCACCAAGCAGTTGATCTGATGGAGATTATGCCTCATGTTCAAGCCACAGGATTCCTTGTTCATGTGCCTGTGACACATGGCCATATTATAAATGTAGTAGCAACTCCAAAGAAACCCCTGACAAAGGAAGAAATGCTAGATGCCTTCAATGCGCATCCAAGGATTCAAGTTTTAAGGATTGCTGATGGTTTTAATACGAATACATCACTTCTCCAGTTCAATCGATTCGCAGGGAAGCCTTTTGCGGATATGTATGAAACTGTGGTGTGGGAAGAGACAGTGACGACTATTGGAAAATTAGCAATGTATGCCATATATATCCCGCAGGAAGCTGTGACCATTCCCGAGTCGCTAGACGGGATTCGAGCATCTCTCCAGTTGCAAACAGACCGTCTTGAGGCAGTTAGCTTAACAAACAAGTATTTGGGCATGGAACCAAAACGACGTCTATGGTAAATGCCATCTTCCACTTTTTTCAATCAATTTTAAATCTTTTTATATAAGAGACTCAAGAATAAATCTAGATATCAACTATCTGGTCTATAGATCTTGATATTAATTGCTAAAGATCTTAAGGTGCATGAATTCATTTTCACGAGCTCTTCGATTCTAATTGTCTAGCCTTACCTCTCTTTGATTCTTTCTCCGCTTAAATTCAAAAGCCAGGAATTCTATAAAAGCATTGAGTTCTTCGATTTTCTTCGCCCTTGTAGACATAGCGAGTGCTTTCTTGTAGAGATTAAGCATAGCGTTTGTAAAATCGTTCTTGACCATTTTCCCCCCAACTCCCAATGTAAGCCAATTTGAAGTTCTTTATTATTAAGTTTTTCCACTGTCAGAAATATTTGTAACTGCAATAAAATCTAGATTTAAACGCAGTTAGATCGCCTTCGATCGTCTGCTTCGGCATCGGAGGATGCGTTTCCGATCCCAGGCTCCGAGATGTTAATTCCTATTGAGGTGTTTTTAAGAAAGTTTTTAATTCAATAAGATGTAAACGTAAAATACGGTTTGACAGAATGAGGAATTTTACGCAATGTTTCATATAGAAGAAGCACCCTCAGGGGTCACAAAATGTGAATACTGTAGAGACGTGATTAAAAAAGGCTCGATTAGGCTAAGATTTGCCCCATCTAAAGGTTATAATTATTATTGGCATCAAAATTGCGGGATCAAATATTTAGAAGGACTCAAAATCACGCTACAGAACGGAGAAAAAGGTTATATTGGTCGTGAAGAAGCAGATAAAGCTCGCAAAGATGCGGGATTATAAATTAACGGTTTTGCTAGTCTTTACAGAACCTAAGCAAGAAAGCACCACAGCTTTAGCGTGAGGTAGTTCACACAATAATATCTTCGTAAGGAAAAAGAAATGATTTGATATTATTGAATTTTTTATTTATTCAAATATCGTTTTGCAGCTTTCTTCAATGCTTTTATTGCAGGTAACTCTTCACCAGACAAATATCTCACTAATGCGCCTCCACCAGTGCTAGTGAGGTTTACATTGACATTATATTGCTCTATTGCAGCGATTGAATGTCCGCCACCAACTACTGAGAAAGCCCCAGCAGCGCTAATTGCATTCAGGATCTCCTTTGTTCCAGTTTCAAATTCTCTCTTTTCGAATATTCCTGGTGGACCACTGAAAAATACTGTTTTTGCGCCTTCTAATTGTGTCTTATACTTTTCAATCGTTTTTCTACCTATGTCACCAATGCTAGCATCTACTGGTAATTCAGAAACGTTTATCTCTTTTACACCATCAATAACAAAATCTTCAGGTAACTCTATTTTGTCACCATAGTCTTCTAATAATTTTTTAGATTGTGAGAGATATTTCTCGAATTTCATCTCTTGAATGAGGATTTCTGAAGGTTTTCCAAGTTCGTAACCAGAAGCTTTTAGCATTATCATGCCTATGACCCCAGAAGTTAAAACCTTGTCCGCAGTATTATTCTTAAGAACTGGCTCTATTACTACGTATTTATCAGAGATTTTTTTTCCACCCAAAAGGAAAACACAAGGTTTTTCGGGATCATCTCTAACCTTCATCAATGCACTCACCTCGGCTTCCATTACTCGACCCGCTAGAGTTGGAAGCACTTCCGCAAAACCAACAATTGAAGGTTGGGATTTATGAGCTGCAGCGAAAGCATCAATCATAAAATAGTCAGCTAAGGGGTAAAGTTTCTGCACAAGTTGACATTTAGCTTGATCCTCTGGAGATCGTGTGATTGTATCCTCAAATAATCTAGTGTCTTCTGCAAAATATCTTGTATTTTCTAGCAATAAAACCTGGCCATTTTCCAAATTCTTTATTGCTACTCGAGCTGCAGGTCCAAATGTGTCATCGATGTAAGTAACTTCTACCCCAGAGTATTTAGAAAGAATCTGAGCATGTTCTTTTAAGGGAACGAAATTTTCAAGAAATAAAGGATCTCCTTGATGAGCCATAACTGCTGTCTTAGCTCCTTTTTCAGAAAGTTCCCTCACAGTTTTTGCATGTGCCTTAATTCTTGTATCATCAGTGATTATACCCGTTTCGCGATCTACAGGTGAGTTTAAATCACATCTTATTAAGATTGTCTTTCCTTTTAAATCAAAATCGTCCATGGTCAAGATCTCGCCGTTAAGCATTACTTTTTCACCTTTTTCATCCGTTTAATTGTTACCCATCTTATTCGTTTAGTAAGTAGAAATCCTTGATAAAGATTTATAGAAAAATGAAATAAAATAAGGTGTATTTACGTTTTTCCAGCAAAATAGAACTGATATCTCTTGAGAAAGGAATGGGTATATTTTCTCTAAAGTTTGAAGGTATAAACATACGTCTCAGATATACAGTGCTCTAAACCGCATTTATTTCTCGTCTAGAAATGCCAGCATAATATTTGAAAGCATTTTCATATATCCTTGCGAAATATTGAACTTTTGGCGATTTTTGTATTGACCTTCTTTGTTCTTTTGCCATCCATATAGTCGTAATTGCTTTTTGTTACCTGATTCGGTTAAGAGAATTGCTTTCAGCCACTGTCCTGTTTTTGCCAAGGTTTTTCCTCTTAGCACGGTCACACCTTCTCCTACTGGAAAGTTTTCAGGTCCTTCTGGAAGCAATTCTTCTAGAGTTTTTTCTGCCATTGTTTTCACATCTGAAATTGTTTTTAGATGTTTTTAAAAGCTATTGTTTTTAAAAGCTATTGCTAAAGTTGATGAAATTGTGACTAAACAACAGTTGAGATAGAGTTACGCCAAAGAACAAAAATATAAATAGATTGACCTTTTGTAACTAACTTCACTAAATTTTAACATCTAATTATAGAGACTCCTCAATTGGAGGCAAGAGAATTGCTCTTTGGATATGCTGGAAAAATTCTACGTGTTAATCTCACAAATAATGAAATCACAGAAGAACCTCTACAGGAAGATTTTGCTAAAGAATGGATTGGTGGCAAAGGGTTCGGAACATATCTACTCTACAAAGAAGTAGGAAAAGATGTGGAACCACTTTCCCCTGATAACAAGTTGATTATCACAGTTGGACCTGCTACTAGTTCAGGCTTTCCAACAGGCGGACGCTATGGGGTCTTTTTTAAATCACCTTTAACGGACATATACGCGGAGTCCTACTCGGCAGGGCATTTTGCACCTCAGCTTAAGTTTGCCGGTTA
>NZ_JAHPYX010000197.1:0-4704 GCF_019058535.1 Candidatus Borrarchaeum sp. | reverse complement strand
CTGCGAGAGAATATGGTTATACAGCCATTTGGCTTCCAGAAATAAACGCTTCAACTGTGCTTGTGTGTGCTGGTTAAGGTGGGAGCTGTCGAGTTTTACCTCAAACACCCGACAGCGTTGACGCGTGCGGCGCGCTTTAGTAGCTTTCAAGGTAGCTTTGATGGCTTCGTTTTTTGAGGGTGCGGTCGGCACTCCCGTAATCACCTGTTGCATGGTGTGAACTCCCCCGTGCTAATGTTTTGAGCCGTCTTGCTGTTCCTATAACCTATCTTCACAAACTATATAAACCTCGCGCCATTCATCACCACGCTGAAGCTGTAGTGCTTTCTGGCTTAGTCATAGTAAGATTTTTAATGATTCCACATGTTTGACTCATTGCTTTCAAAATCTAAACTTGGATGGTTGAATATATTATGATTCTTGGAGAATTAGTAGAAACCTTCACTACTACCGTGATAAACTGGATACGTACATTAGGTTTATTGGGAGTATTTCTGGGTGTAATAATCGAGTCAGTTATTATTCCTATTCCCTCTCCTTTGATAATGATGGGAGCGGGGTTCATTTTGCTGTCCCCAGATCTAGGAATAACTGCTGCGATAATCCAACTTCTATTAATCGCAGTAGTTGGTGCGTTTGCATCAACATTAGGCTCCTACATCGGATATGGGATTGGATATTACGGTGGACGTCCAGCGATTCAAAAATACAAATGGCTCTTCGGAGTCTCAGTAGAAGAACTTGATATTATGCAAAATAAATTTGAAGCACGTCCAGGGGCTATCCCAGGCATTATCTTTACATTACGGGCAATCCCAATCATCCCACTTTCTGTAATGTCCTTTATTTTTGGCGTTTTACGAATTAGAGTTGAAAAATTCACAATTTGGACATTTCTTGGGGCACTGCCGCGTTGTTTTTCTTTGGCTGCCCTTGGTTGGATTGTCGGGCGCACATATGCAGGTCTAGCAGAAGCAATTGATTTCTTTGAGACGATCACCCTCGTGGCCATTGTGGTCATAATAGTGGCCTATATTGTCTATAAAAAGAAATTTAGTGACCGCCTCTTGCATAAAATCGAGGAAACAGTATAGTACTTAGATTTATCAATATCTAAGGCTTAATTAATCACATTTCATTTTTTTACATCTTGTTTTCAAAGCAACAATCGTTTAGTGGTGATTATCCATTCGCCCCAATTTACGTTGGGATTTCTTCTCCAGGGACTGTCAATGTTGGACGGATATATTTAAGTGGCAATGCATTGAGTTTACTAACCAAATTCTTTATTTGTTCTACATCCCCACGGACGGCTAGAATATTCATACAATTTTCTTCATCTAGATGAATGTGGAGATTCGCCGTAATAATGGATCTATTATGATGTTCCAAATCAGTTAATTGGTCCATAACCCCCGCTTCTCCATGATGATCGAGTATAATAGTGATAGTTCCCGCACGATCACCCTCTAATTGTTCTAACTGCTTGTAATTGACAATGAAGTCTCGCATTGCAGATCGTATTCCATCGCTTCGGGTTTCAAAACCACTTAATTGCCTAATTTTATCGAATTCGTTTAGTAAATCCTCTGACAGACTTACTGAGAATCGAATAAATTTTTCTTCAGTCAAAGGTTTATCTCCTACTAGTTATTGCTAATGCTTATTTTTCATAAAAACCATTAAGTCGTTAAATAGTTAATTATCAATGATAATGTAAGAAGGCTCAAAAATGGAATCAATAGATACGCATCTTTTCGTTCCTTTTGTGCTAGGGACAGTAGAAGCTGAAAAAGAAGCAACTATTAAAGACGCAGAATCGCTGATTTCACAGGCGATAGAATTTGCAATTCAATTTATGACTACGGATATGAACAAAGAGGACGATGAAGATATAATTGGATTTTCGAAAATAGGTTGGCCTTTTTGGACGTTTCTTATTGACACAAACTATGGGTATTTTATTGATGGGCTACAGATCTCAAGCGCAGATATCCAGATAACAACCCCTCCTCGTTATAACGACTTAAAGAAACTAAATGTCGAGATAGATGACTATTTGAACATTCTAAAGAGTATTAAGACAGAAATATCGAAAAGAAGCCCAAAAAAAGATAAACTAAAGATTTCTGGATTTTTTAAACCAGATTTAATGGAAATGATTTCCTCTCTACTTGAACTCGCAAAAAAAACTGATAAAGAAGAGATTATTCCCATTATGCCTTTAATATCACAAACCACTGCAAAAGAATATACCAAAGAATTCAATAATCTCCTGTCTTCAATAGACAAAAACCTTGTTGAGTTCAAGGAGTTTAAACAAGCCGTTTTAACTAATAGCTCTAATTGGGTTCAAGATATTGCTAAAACGAGCACAATACAAGAAGAGAATTATGATTCACAACTCAATCAAATGACTACAAAAGTGAATGAAAATATCAGTGAATATACTGCAATGCTAGAAAATAAAATCCATCAATTAAATGAAGACAAACAAAACAAAACAAATAGTGAAATACATACGCTTCGAGAAGAATTAGAGCCCCATATAAACGTTCTTCGCTTGCTGTATGTAGAAGTACGTGATACATATAAAGAAATCAATGAAGTTCAAAAAGCTCAAGGAGAACAGTTTGTGGAAAATATATTGAACAAAGCTAGCACCATGGTTAAATTTGCAAAGAAAGACGCAAAAAAGATAGAAGATATCGTTCGAAGAATTACTTATTCCTATGAGAAATGCAATAACAAAATAAAATATATTTATGAGGAATATGAATCTAAAAAAGAGAAGCTTGAGAAGGAAAATTCTGAAAGAATAGAAAATGAACAGCAAAAAGTCGTGAACCTGAAAAATGATAAGCAAAAAAAACTAGAAGAGTTAGAACTTCTAAAGCAACAACTACTAAAAGAAATAAATAGCCTTAAAGAAGCACTAAACAATACGGAATCAACCCTTCAAAGCACTCAATGGACACCATCATTTTTATTTCAACCAAAATGGATTGAAAAGGTTAATGAACATAAATTGGTGTATATTCCGCTTATTCTTAACAAGTATGCGAAGAAAGATGATAGAAACCGTACTAGGTTAAACACAAGACTTCCTGTTATCATTGACTTAGAGTCTTCAAAAGCTCTTAATGAACAAATGAAATCAACAACACATCCGATTCAAGAAAGGATCAGTGCATTAAATAAAATGATTAATGATAAGTTAAAAGGAGATCAAAAACTACAGAAAATCTTTGATGAGGCTTTGTTGCAGTTAAATTTTACAACAGATAAGGCAAAGAAGGAAGTTTTGTTCAAAGGCTTATCTGAACTGAAAGAAAAAAACTTTATATCAGAGGAAACAGGGGAGTATTATAAGAAACAATTCGACGAAATTATACCAAAGGGACACAATAATCAATTATAATAGGAAGGGACAATTTTGGAAGAAGAAAAAAAACTTACAAAAGCCAAATTTGGTATTCCAACATTAGATTTAGCATTAGGAGGAGGAATCCCTAGAGGATCAGTTATATTAATAGAAGATAAAGTTGGTGTAGAGCCAGCTCCACTGGTTATGAAATTTCTTACGGAAGCTTTACGGAAGGGTGAATATGGATATATCTTAAGCACAGAACATCCATTTGTATTTTACTCAGGTTTATTAAATGCGTTAGGAGTAAACCCCGAAATCGTTACAGAGACTAGGCGACTCATATATATTGATGCATTCACAGACCCCTTTTCTTGGGGAGAGTTCAGACCTGAGACAAAATATTTCGTCCGCAACATCTCAGATACTCGTGAAGTGAACCAAGTCGTGAGGTCAGCTCTACTCCATGTAAACCCGCAGATTCAAATTCGAGGCGTCGTTGATAGTTTTTCAACAATGGTTGCAACTTCTGATATCGAAAAAGCACCATTGGCATATTTACAACACCAAATAGCAGCTCAGAAGAAAACTGACAGAGTATTGGTTATGATAGTGCATGCCGATGCACATCAGGAACATTACCTTAGAGCGCTTGAGCATATGGTTGACGGTGTGATAAGTCTTACAAAGACTGAGTTAGAAGAATGGCATACATTCCGTACC
Source organism: Candidatus Borrarchaeum sp. (assembly GCF_019058535.1). Taxonomy (NCBI): domain Archaea; kingdom Promethearchaeati; phylum Candidatus Borrarchaeota; class Candidatus Borrarchaeia; order Candidatus Borrarchaeales; family Candidatus Borrarchaeaceae; genus Candidatus Borrarchaeum; species Candidatus Borrarchaeum sp. Next base: position 614 of record NZ_JAHPYX010000197.1, on the reverse strand, counting down.
ACATTGAGGATCCAAAAAATGCCAGAAGGTGAGTACTCTCGTGATGAATTCTGGTATGAATTCACAGAAGGGAAAATTTTAATAACTAAACGTTAATCTGTTTTGTTTCTGGCTTCACTTTTTGAGAAAAGACAACCCTCAGTCCTGCGTGGGACATTCATGTTTCAAACCTTCATGGCATTGAAATCAGTTTACCGAGCACAATCATCGAGTTGTCATTTTAATATTCAAAAGTAAATACTTATATAAATTGATTTAAACTAAAGCTCAGTTAAGTGAGTGGTAAAATTGAGACCGCGTGTCATTGGATTAATCTTATTAGTTATTGCAATACTTACATTTGCTGTGGGTCTGACAATAGGGCAAAACTTTTTAGTAGAAGAATTACTCGAATTTATTAGCGAGAGCAATACAGGAGGCTTACCAGACTAAAAACTCAAGCTAAAACGGACGACCTCTAGTTTGACGTAAACGTTCCTCTTTTTGAGCCTTCTTTTTTGGTCTTGTGATAGTTTTCTCTTGGCCATTATTCGTTAGTTCCTTCGCTAATTATCACGCCACTACCTCCGATTTCTCATCGGCCTTAAAAAAATCCTCATCCAACTCATACAACT
>NZ_JAHPYX010000016.1:0-7020 GCF_019058535.1 Candidatus Borrarchaeum sp. | reverse complement strand
GGATCTTATCGTATCTCCAGCTAAAACTCCTAGACCACCGCTATATGTTGGAATTTCGTTTATAATTCCAATTTCCATAGAGAAATACGCAATTTTAGGGTCTTCTAGAAAACTATGCAAACAGAACTCGTTACAAAAGTAGTATGTCTTCCCCCAACGCTCTACTTTGAATTCAGTGATTTCTGGATCGATAGGCATTCCACAGACAGGATCTATTGTATTCATGAAATCACTTCTAGTTCATCATTCGTCTTATTGAAATCTCCATTCAGATGCGAATTGATATTGTTCAAAAGTACATACTGTTTCATTTATCTTTCTGTTTTATTGTTCTTAAAATAATACACGCTAATTAATCTAAATGTCTTGTTAATACATATTATTCAATTTGTTTTATTCAGCTAACCCAAGAAATAACTTTATTACTTTAAAAAGATTTTTAATTATGTAAAGACATTAAGAATATTCCTCTAAAGTTAGGTTTATATATAATATAGTTATATTCTATAATCGGGTTCACACAAGATATATCTTTAAAAGAAATATTTATAATACTGTCATATCATTAGTATTTCAATTCTGAAGATTAAAAAGAGGAGAATAAGGAAAATGACAACAACCACTAAGAGTTCTGTAGAAAAAAAATCTAAGAAGATCACACTAGGCATCACAGGCATGACTTGCGCAACTTGTGCATTGACTAACGAAGAGGAACTAGCAAATTTACCTGGTGTAAAGAAGGCGTCAGTAAACTTCAATGTGGAAAGAGCAACAATAATGTACGATCCAAGTAGAGTAAAACTTCAAGACTTTGTTAAAACTATTGAAGATGTTGGCTACGGTGTTGCAACTGGTAAAGTAACAATTGCCATAGGAAACATGTCGTGTAGTTCATGTGCAGCAACTATTGAAGAAGTTTTAAATGAGGTTGAAGGAGTTAAATCTGCAGTTGTTAACTTCGCAACCGAAAAGGCTACAGTGGAATATATCCCGACGATTACTAATTTATCCATCTTAAAAAAAGCGATTATTGATGCAGGATACGATGTATTAGCGATCCCCGAAGAGGGCGGAATGATAGATATAGAGAAAGTCGCGCGAGAAAAAGAGATCAAAAGACAAAAGTTACTAGTTATTTTGGGTACCGCACTTAGCATACCAATAATGCTCATAGGAATGCTATTACCTTTTGAAGTGTTCGGAGGCGAGTTTTTCAAAAATTTAGTACTGTTTGCTCTAGCAACGCCAGGTCAGGCAATTATTGGCAGGCAGTATTATGTTAGGACTTATAAACGCTTATTACATTTAAGGGCTAATATGGACACTTTAATCGCAATGGGAACTTCTGCAGCATACGGATATAGTACTGTAATCACATTTTTCTTGGGAGGCGAGGTATATTTCGATTCTGCTATCATGATTCTGACACTAATCACACTTGGCAAATATCTGGAAGCTGTAGCAAAAGGAAGAACGTCAGAAGCAATCAAAAAACTGCTAGATCTACAAGCCAAAACCGCTACTATTATCAGAGATGGGAAAGAAATCGAGATACCTATAGAAGATGTAGAAGTAGGAGATTTGGTTATTGTAAAACCAGGTGATAAGGTTCCAGTAGATGGAATTGTTCGAGAAGGACGTTCTAGCGTTGATGAATCAATGCTTACTGGGGAATCATTACCCATCGAAAAAAATGTAGGCGATGAGGTAATTGGTGCGACTTTAAACAAACTAGGGACTTTGAAATTTGAAGCAATGAAGGTCGGCAAAGATACTGCTTTAGCTCAGATTATAAAAATCGTTGAAGACGCGCAGGGATCAAAAGCACCTATTCAAAGACTTGCAGATACCGTTGCGGGATATTTTGTTCCATCAGTGATTGTTATAGCACTTGTAACCTTTGTTCTTCAGTATTTCTTCGGACTTTCTCAACTAATTGGAATCCCCTTAGGCGCGTCAGACGCTTTTACTTTTGCCATGTTGGCAATGGTTGCAGTTTTAGTCATTGCTTGTCCTTGTGCTTTAGGATTGGCAACTCCGACCGCTATTATGGCTGGTACGGGCAAAGGCGCAGAAAATGGAATCCTTATCAAAGGTGGCGAGAGTCTAGAAACGGCCCATAAGATGAATGCAGTAATTTTTGACAAAACGGGTACGCTCACTAAAGGAGAACCAGAACTTACAGACGTTGTTACATCAAATGGCTATGATAAAAATAAACTCTTGACATATGCAGCAAGTATTGAGAAAGGATCAGAACATCCCCTAGGTGAAGCAATCGTAAAGGGAGCTGAACAAGAAAACATCCAATTCATAGATGTAGACGGCTTTGAGGCAATTCCAGGTCACGGAGTTAAGGCAACTGTGAATGAAGAAACTGTGTTCATTGGCAATGAAAAATTGATGAGTGAAAATAACATAAATATCGAATCACTTAGAGACGCAATAAATAGGCTACAAAGTGAAGGCAAAACAGCAATGGTAGTTGCAATTGATAATACTTCAGCAGGTGTTTTAGCAGTAGCTGACACATTGAAAGAGTATTCGAAGGAAGCAGTTAAAAAACTTCAAAAGATGGGCGTAGAAGTCATCATGCTGACCGGTGATAATGAAAAGACTGCTCATGCCATTGCAAAACAGATAGGCATAACACGTGTATTTGCAGAAGTACTACCTGCTGATAAAGCTAACATGGTCAAAAAACTACAAAGCGAAGGAAAAGTTGTCGGTATGGTGGGAGACGGTATTAATGACGCGCCAGCTTTGGTTCAAGCAGACATCGGGATTGCTATAGGATCAGGCTCTGATGTAGCAATTGAATCATCTGATATCACATTAATCGGTGAAGACTTAAGAGCAGTTGTAGGTGCGATTGCTTTGAGTAAGAAGACAATGAAAACTATTAAACGAAATCTCTTTTGGTCGTTCTTTTATAATACGGTGTTCATCCCAGTAGCTGCTCTTGGGTTGCTATTACCCATGTTTGCTGCCGCTGCAATGGCTATGAGTTCGGTATCAGTAGTTTCCAGTTCATTATGGCTCAAAAGATTTCAGCCGATGCATGTGATCTAATCCCTTATTTTTTGGGATAGGTTTCCTAATCATTATTATAAAAATTAACAAAATTAGATAGGAGGAAATAAACTTGGCTAAGGATGTTGTTTGTGGCATGGACGTAGATGAAAAAGATGCAGAAACAAAAGGATTAGTTTCCGAATACAAGGGTGAAAAATATTATTTCTGCGCCCCAGGCTGCAAGAGACACTTTGAAAAGGATCCTGAAAAGTTTCTTAATTAAACTACTCTTTATTAAGAGAATTCACTCTTTCCTTTATTTTTTTTATTGTTCCAAACAAATATTTTTTATATCACTTACAAATACTAGAAGTAAATACCTGATTTGATGTCGTTTTCTTCATATGCGCCGGGGTGACGGAGAGGTGACGTGACGGTCTGCAAAACCGTTTTATGGGGGTTCGAATCCCTCCCCCGGCACCATTCTTATATCAGACTTATTTTTGATTCTCCACATAGCAGGATTTTCTACAACTTAAAGTTTTTAGATTAAAGAGACTATCTTAATCTGCTACTGAAAAAGGGATGGATGTCATGTCAAATTTCTTGAAAAAAACAAGAGCAGTGTTAGAATCAAAGCTCAAAGGGATCCATATTCCTGATACTCGTGAAGTCATCATAGGAAGAATTTACCAGGCGGTGTTACTTGAAGGAACCATGGGCGTTGGTTATGCTCCTAGAAAGGCGACAGCTACTTGTACTGTCTTCAAGGAACCTGGGGAATTACACCAAACTTCTGCAACGGATTTAGCGGATATGGTCCTTTCTGATGATTCTCTCGAAAGAGCAGTTGGTCTTGCTGGTGTTAATGCTCTAAGCCAGTTAATAATTGCATCTAAACATGAAGATTATCATAGATCTACTGATCTTGACACTCTGAAATATCTTCCATTGAAAAAAGACTCAAAAGTTGGAATGGTCGGTAGGATAGGTCCTTTCATTAGTTTTTTAGCAAAGAACTCTGCTGGTGTCACTATTATAGATGATACCCCTGCTCTTACAGAGGGTTCTCTTGGAAAGAATGTAAAACTTTCTAGAAAAATTGAGGATGTAGAAGACTCAGATATCTTGATTATTACAGGATCTACCGTAATTGAGCATTCTCTCATAGAACCTCTGAAGGCAGCGTCCAATGCTGTGTTCAGAATGGTTGTAGGTCCAACAGCATCGTGGATCCCAGATGTCGCTTTTCAACTCGGAATAGATGCAGTCAGTGGTATGACTTTTATTGATATAGAAAAAGCATTTAGATCTATTATGGAAGGTGGCGGAACAAGATATTTTTCTAAATATGCAGAAAAGTACACAATAACTGCTAAAGAACTCCCAAACTGTAATTCTTGATGTAATCTACGTGTTCGAGGGTATACAATTGGTTAGTGAAATATTAAAAGAATGCTATAAGATTTTGATAGAGTATCATGGAGAAAAATCGGTTTTTTGAAAATCTAAATAGTTATGTTAAGAACTAACACTTTTTAATAGGATAAGCTGTTTTATTATTCGCAAATTGGTGATAATAAATGAATATCATGGTTTATAACACTCTAGGTCGCAAGGTAGAAGAATTTAAACCCATTTCTGAGGAAGAGGTCAAAATCTATGTGTGCGGTCCAACCGTCTACGATTATCCGCATTTGGGTCATGGCAGAACATATTTAGCTTTTGACATAATTATCCGTTATCTTAAATATATAGGTTTTAATGTTAAGACTATTATTAACATTACAAATATCGATGACAAAATAATCAAACGAGCAAAGAAGAATAATGAAGATCCTCAGGAACTAGCTGATCGATTTGAGCAGATTTACTATGAGGATATGGACGCATTAGGAATCGAAAAAGCAGATTTCTATCCGAGAGTATCGGATACTATTCCGGAGATTATTGAATTTATTTCAACACTGATTAAGAAAGGAAATGCGTATGAATCCAATGGTGACGTTTATTTCGATGTTTCGACTGTTGAAGAGTTTGGCCAACTTTCAGGACAGAAATTAGAAGAAATGAGATCTGGAGCAAGAGTGGCAATAAGAGAAGGAAAGCGAAATCCCTATGATTTTGCACTTTGGAAAAATTCAGAGGAGGGCGATCCTTATTGGGACTCTCCGTGGGGTCGGGGACGACCTGGATGGCATATTGAATGCTCAGCAATGAGCATGAAGTATTTAGGGTCACAACTTGATGTCCACAGCGGCGCTAGAGATTTAATATTCCCACATCACGAAAACGAGATAATGCAATCCGAGGCGTACACCGGAAAGAAACCATTTGTAAAATATTGGATACACACGGGCTTTTTGACGATAGATGGAGAAAAAATGTCGAAATCTTTGGGGAATTTCATAACAATTCGTCAATTGCTTGAAAAGTTTGACCCCGAAGCATTTCGTTTGTTTGTCGCATCAACCCATTATCGGAATCCAATTGATTATAGTGAAGAATCTATGAATCAAGCGGAACAAAATCTAGAGCGTATTTATAATGTAAAACGCTTGTTAGAAAACGCAATAGCCTCAAATCAGTTGAATGGAGCAAAAAGTGAATTTTTAGAGGAAATATCAAAAATTAAACAAGAATTCTTCAATTCAATGGATTATGACTTCAACACTGCTCAAGCGTTAGCACAATATTTTGAATTGATAAAATCTGCGAATCAAGCGATTACTCAAAATGCAGACAAACAAATACTGCAGACATTTTTGGATACGATTAATGAACTTGGCAGAATTTTTGGACTATTTCAGAATGAACGTAGGGAAAAAGAGATTCCCGAAGAAGTTAAAAAATTGGTTGCGGCACGGGAAGAAGCAAGGAAACAAAAAGACTGGAAAAAATCAGACGAACTTCGAGATAAAATTAAAGAGTTGGGATATCTAGTTAGAGATTATCCTGATAGAACAGATATCCTTCCAATAGAGAAAGAGTAGTATTTTTCTATGGTGCCTTGAGATTACTTCCAAAAAGGCGCATTTTTCCTTTGACAACTTCTTTCATTGCTTCTTTAGCTGGACCTAAAATCTTCCTCGGGTCAAACACTTTTGGTGAAATTGTGAAGATTTCACGCGTTGCAGCTACAAAAGCCAATCTCAAATCTGTGTCTATATTTACCTTTGATATTCCCAACGATATTGCTTTTTGAATTGCTTCGTTTGGAACTCCTTTAGCCTTCCCTAATTCAGCTCCATATTTGTTGGCTTTTTCTACTATTTCTACAGGAACTCCAGAGGCTCCATGTAAAACAAGTAGAACGTCACTCTTTTTTCTAATATCCTTTAGTCTTTCGAAATCTAATTTTGGTTCTGCTTTGAATTTATACGCTCCATGTGATGTACCAATTGCGACGGCAAGAGCATCAACACCAGTTCGTTCTACAAATTCCTTGACAGCATCGGGGTCAGTTAAGATGGCGTCTTTTTCTTCCACAGTTGTCTCTTCGACACCCGAAAGTCTACCAAGTTCTGCTTCTACGGATACACCCTTTGGATGTGCAAAATCTACAACGCTCTTTGTTAAAGAAATATTTTCTTCAAAGTTTAGATGGGAGCCATCGATCATAACGGAAGTAAAGCCTGCATTAATACATTTTGAGCAAATTTCTAAATCCGCACCGTGATCTAAGTGTAAAGTCATTGGTACTGAAGCCTTTTTCACTGCAGTTTTAACCATAGGTATAATAAAATCTAATCCCGCATATTTAATAGTAGATCCAGTTACCGCAATAATCACAGGTGACTTTTCCTCTTCAGCAGCCTCTGTGATAGCCAAGACAGTTTCTAAATTGCTGATGTTAAATGCGCCAACAGCATAGCCATTTGCTGTGGCATCAGATTGAAGTTCTTTATTTGTAACAAGCATAATCGTGCCTCCTAGTTTTCTTTTTTTAAGTTAAATTTATCAGAACTCGCGAGAAGACCCCTCTACTTGTTGGGGGGATGAATC
>NZ_JAHPYX010000196.1:0-5306 GCF_019058535.1 Candidatus Borrarchaeum sp. | reverse complement strand
GTTCAGTGGTCATAATACCTTTATCGATGGCAGGACATTGTAAATCCCGAATAATAAATTTCTCTCCATTGTATCCTAACGGAAAAGCTTTACACGTAATGGGACGTGTTGAATAAATAGTGCATTCTTTTGTATCACGGTTTAATAATGGACAGACTGAATCAAATTTGTCTTCATCAGGCCTTTTTTCATTTTCCTGAAGGATTGTCTTCTCTATTTTTATTTCATTTGGGACTAGAGCCTCTGTTAGATGAAGTTTTAAATGAGGAAAAACAGTACCAAACGATCCATCGGTCCACCATCGAGCTAAGTCGATATCGTATATTTTGATAGGATCTCTTAAATAACAACATCTGCCAGTCTTTTGGCACTCGAATATGAATTTTGGAGCCTCGGACAAGATATCCACATCTTAAAATGAACTTCATTCATACAAAGATTTCGTATAGAATTATGAAAAATACTAACTAGTTAAATGCTTTTACGATTTATGCAATTAAATGATCGATGGAAACTAAAGTTTAGCGAAATTCAAAAATTAAATAATCTTGAAAAGAAAAAAATGTTAACATGCAAGATATTCTGCGTAAAACAAAAAAGTGAAGTCAAAGATGTGTTTCTGGCAAACTTTGTTGAATCTAAGGGAAGATTTTTCAATTAATTATCTATTGAATTATAACATAGACTTCTGCAAACGCATTTGTACAAATAGAGAGCTGGGAAATTAATGAGCGAGGATTCGAAAGGAAATCCATCAAAGAATACAATACTTATGGGGTTTCTGCGAAAGCTAAGCCAACAAAAACAGGCGCAAGTACTAACTATTAGTTTAGAAAAACTGGCTACTAGATTTGGAGTAGATGAAACGGAAATCTTAGCTCTTTTTAATCAAATGAAGAATGAAGCATATAAAGACACATTTCTCTCTACACCCTACAACGAAAGAATAATCCTTTTCCCCCAATGTCTTCGAAATCCCGATTGTGAGGCTAAACAAGATGAATGGGGATACAAATGTGTAGACTGTGGAAGATGCGGAATTAGTAGAATAAAAAACCTTGCTAAAGAGTTAGGATATGCGGCGCTGTTCATCGTCAGAGGAGGATCAGTAATCGAGAAGATATTTGCAGAGTTCAATCCAAAAGCCGTAATTGGAGTCGCATGTAATAAAGAGGTTTTTTTAGGTAATCTTGTCTGTGAAAAACATGGAGTAGTTACGCAAAGTGTACTTTTGACGAAAGAAGGTTGCTATAATACTGATGTGAATTTCAAACAGGTAGAAAAGTGTGTTAAAGCGATCGATTCATCCATTTTAGAAGAACACAATGAAACAAAAGAAGGAACACATACAAAAAAAGATACTAATTAAAAAAGATGTAAACCCTTTTTCTTGTTTAAACAAGCTACTGTATCATTTGGCTTTAGTGACGTTTCTGGAGTAGGCACGATAAAAGCACCACTTCTCATAACTCCAACAACATGAAGGTGCCGTTTCCTTTCAAAATCCATGATATTTTGTTCATTTGACGAATCGGAATGTATTCTAATCATTTTAAATTCTGCATCTTTGGTCATTTCCTCTAAAAACTTAAGAAAAGTATTTCCTCGAATGCGTGCATCAATATTATATGCCATTATAAATAAGAGAGATTTCTATTATATTGTTTTTCGTTTGTAGAAGTACAATAATGATCTAAGGGAAATATTTGTAATCCAGCTATTTGAAAGGCGACCTTTTCGTCTTTACTTTCAAAGAAAAAGCAAATATTCCATCATGATATCAAAAAATTTCTGAAATAAAAAGAAAAATTTGCTAAATAATGATTGGTCATTAGAAAAGATGCAGGTTTTTTCGCCGGGTCATATAGGCTACCGTGTCATTTGGTTTAATTTTTTCTTCAGTGGTAGGTACAATAAAAGTACCTTTTCTCAGTATTCCAATAACATGAATATGGCGTTTTTTTTCAAAACCAACGATATTCTGCTCTTTTTTTGTATCAGGAGATATTCGAATCATTTTAAAGTCAGCATCCCGGGTAACTTCCTCAAGAAATTCTAGAAAGGTATCACCTCTAATCCTTGCATCAATATTATAGGCCATTATTTGTGCAGGATCGATAACATCAATGCCAAGTCGCTCACACGCTTCAATCCACTTGGGATCTTTTATTCGTGCATAAATGGAGGGAACATTATACGACTGTGCTAACATTGCACATAAAACGTTAGTTTTATCGTCATCAGCTAACGCTAAAAAAAATTGTGTGTCTTGTACACCTACCTCTTCTAGAGTATGAGGCAACGTTCCATCGCCGCAAAATATTTCGTGTCCCAGACCCTCAGAGAGAGCTTCACAACGTCCTAAATCGCAATCTATGAGAGTTACTTTATGCTTTTTTCCTTCTGTGAGTAATTTAGCAGTTTCTTCTCCAACTCTCCCTCCTCCAACTATTAACACCTTAATTTCAGACCCTCCATTGTCTAATGTGGTTATATCAGTTGTAACTCCTTTCTCAGCCCATCAAATCCTAAATTGTTTTCTATGAGAATCACTTGATTATGCGATATTTATGAGCGACTTTTAAAGGTTTTCTTCTGCTAATGAGAGTACTTCTGTAAATGCTGTCCTCTGAAGCAATCCATGAGCCTATAACACCTACGAGGATAGCAGGAATCACATATTGAAAACTAAATAATTCACCACACAGGAGGGCTCCAGTGATGGGAATATGTGCAATAGCAGCGAAAAGGCATACAGCACCTATAATAGCCATAACCTGAGGATTAAAATTCAACATAAGACCAATTATTAGACCTAGAATCGCACCGATAAATAGAGATGGAGAGACAATACCTCCTGACCCACCAGAACCAATGGTAGATGCTGTGGCTAACATTTTTGCAATTAACAAGAATATCAAGAATAGGAGCGGGAAAAAAAATGGAGAGTCTATTAGTAAGTTCACGGTACTCCAGCCAAGGCCATAAATACGAAAGCCCTCAGAAAAATCGAGATTGAGGAGTATACTTGCTATACACAACGCTAAGGCTATAAGGCTTGTTAATACACCACCTACCATAGTTCTCATATATTCGGGACGATCCCACTTTAAAAATAGTTCATCAAGAAAATATAAAACTTTGATATGCAAAAAACCTACAAGGCCGCAGCATACTGCTAACACCAAAAAATAAAGAATATGGAATGGCTCAAAAGTATACGCTGGAATCCTCACAAAGATCAATTCCTCACTTAATTGTTCTGGAAGTAGCGCTTGATACGTAAGGAAACCGACAATACTTGAAACTGCTGCAGGGAGTAAACCATGATATTCGATGTCATCTCTAAACACAACTTCACATGAGAAAAGCGCGCCTGAAAGAGGAGAAATAAAAACGCTTGAAAACGCAGCGCTCATACCACATAGGGTAAGGATTTTCCTATCAGCAAAACTGACACCCATTGCTTTCCCTGTATTCGTACTGACTCCACCCCCCATTTGGATCGCTGGACCTTCGCGTCCTGCTGAGCCACCAAAAGCGATGGTAATTATACTCGCAATAAGTTTTGCGAAGATAACTCTAAGTCGAGTTATTGTCTGTTCGTGATAAGCCCCAATAATGGCATCTGTTCCATGACCTCTCGCTTCTGGTGCGATGTATCCTGTCAAAAGTCCACTAAGAAACAATCCTAAGGGAGGAAGAAAAAAAAGTAGCCATATTAATTTTATCGAGGTAAGATTTGAGATGGCTTCAACTAAGCCAATTTGGAAAAGTACCGTAACTAGACCAACAGAAAAACCAATAATACTAGCTAATACCAGCCATTTTAAAATTCTTATGGCAAGATCTTTGATTTCAATTAATGGATATTTATGCTCTTTTAGGAAAGTTACAAGTTTATGTCGCATGAATGCACATCTCCAAGTAAAGGCAAATGATTTACATTTTTGAGATTAAGAAATGACTAATCGTACTTCACGAAACATTACAAAATACAATTAATAAGAGATATAAAAAACAAGAGTATATAAACATCAAGTAAATAGGACCTCGTTAAACTACAACAAAACCATAACTTATCAGCAACAGATATCGCTCAAAGTTTATTTTTCGACCCGCACTCCTTCAACACCTAATTCGACTTGTTCGGGCACGTATCCTAATTCCTTTATGAATTTTTTGAGTAATTGCAGATCTTCATGATAACAAACCATATAACCGCCTCCACCGGCACCAGATAATTTCGCCCCACCGCCTATAGACTTTACTGCGTTATGAATTTCATCAATTGCTTCAATAGACACACCCAGTTCTGCAAGCAGTTCTTGTGCCAAATTCATCAATTCTTTTATTCTCGTGAAATTTTGTTCAGTCAAACAATCCCTCATTTCATAAGTATACGCACCTAGCTGTTTTATACGCATGTCTCTATATTCAGGATCTAAAGAGCGTACGTTAGAAACAAGTTCTCCAGTAGTCAACTTGGGAATACCTGTAAACACTAAAACAAAGTTTTTCATTGTAAAGTCTAAATGTAACGGCTCGATTACATTTGGAGTTCCTTTTTTGAACCAAAGCGCACCGCCGTAACAACAAATCGAATTATCGCCCCCGCTTGGTGTTCCATGAGCAAGGCTTTCTATTTTATAGGCAATTTGATTTATTTCCTCCAACGTCAGATTTTTTCTAAAGAGTTCTGAAAGCGCTTTTGGAACTGCAACACTTAAAGCTGCCGAAGATCCTAATCCAGATCCTATTGGAATTTCTGAATATATTTTCAGCCTAAAAGGAGTATTAATATCGAGTTCTGCCATAGTCTTAGCGATCATAGCTTTTATGTGACCTAGATGTTCATTTTTTAAGAGAGAGTAAAGTGGAGCGAAATCCTTGGTTTCAAAGCAGTTATCCCACAGTTGTTGAAGTTTTTCTGCAAACTCTTTCAATTCTGAAATAGAAAACTCTCCACTTTGATTAATGTCCTGTGCATAGATTTTCACACTCTCCGATTTCTCAGCAGAAATATAAGCACGCTTTCCAACAGAAATAATAATTGCGGGTTCTCCATATACAACAGCATGTTCACCGATTAAATGTGTCTTGCCAGGTGTAGAACTAGTTATCACGATAATCACAACTCTAGAGTTTATGTGAGGTTTTATAATAGAGTACCTTTGTGAACTACCATCCAACAAGTTGAATGGCTTCCTGCTTCACAGACGACCTGCGGCGTCTCCAACCATACCGTTAACAGGTATCGGCTTAACACAGGCTTTAAATCGGACAGTCCCTGCCCTACTGTGCCC
>NZ_JAHPYX010000195.1:0-6628 GCF_019058535.1 Candidatus Borrarchaeum sp. | reverse complement strand
TCATCCCATATTGCAGTCTGATATGCTTTCATAGCCGAGGCATTTATTTCGCCGGCTTCGGACACTGAAGTTACTCCTTTGGCCAGAAATTGCTCGGAAGCCAAAATTATAGCTTGTCTCAATTGTGCTACGCTAGGAGGAGGAATAATTCGTAATATCAATTCCTTAGCACCCCACCGCAAAATTCCAGTTGGTTTACCAGTCTTAGGATCTCTATCAATCTGCCCTCCTTCAGGATCCTTTGTATCTTTTGATATACCTGCAAGTTCTAGAGCTAGGCTATTAACAACTGAAATATGCTCACAGAACCGAGTAATTATGACAGGATTGTTAGGTGCAGCCTCATCTAGATCCCATCTGTTAGGATGTCTCTTCTCAGACAGTTTGAAATCGTCATAACCTCTGCCAATTATCCATTCTCCCTCTGATTTATCTTCTGCTGTCAATTGAATCCTGTCCACTATCTCCTTAATGGAATTCACAGATGGTGTCTTGCAGTCAACTGCCATGAGTGCAAGTCCAAAGTTTATAGGATGCGCATGACAGTCTACAAATCCTGGAATCAATGTCTTCCCTTCAAGATTCAGTTCCTCCGTATCTCCATCAATCAGTCTTTCGATCTCCGCATCGGATCCAACCTTGAAGATTTTATCATCTATCACAAGAACCGCTTGAGCCCTCGGATTCGTCTCGTCCATAGTAATTACATTTCCATGAGTCAATGCAACTTTCCTTGTTATAAAATCGTGATTCATAAGAATCCAACCTAGAATAGCTATTTGAAAAAACTTCTTTTCCTGTTCTTACAAATTAACTTCCAAAAAATATAAAGATCACCTTCTTTCCTACTAGAAAGTAACTGATTGAAATGTCTCAAAACCAAATCTCAAAGCTGTTAAAGACAGCAAAATCAACAGCAGAAAAAGCAATCGAGGTCGACAAAAAAAGCGACAAAAAAACAGCTATTAGACTTTATTTGCAGGCTGCAGAAACATTGACTCAAATAATGGAAATGGGAGTGGACAGTAAACTCTACGATGAATGTTATGAGCATGCAAGGGAATATATAAAAAGAGCAAAACAGTTGAAAGGAATTTATAAGATAAATCTTGAACCTTTCAATATCAAGACTGAAGGTTTCACAGAATTAGATATAGAGAAAGTTCTAGCAGAATACCCAACCTTATTGACAGGGATTATTTATGAGAATTATCGAGTGCTGGGTCGACAAGTCACTCTATCAGAAGGTAAGAGGATTGATATCTTAGCCCAAGATCCCATGAACAAACTGGCTGTTATCGAACTTAAGAAAACAAAACCTAAAAAAGAGGACGTGGATCAAATACTGGATTATGTGAAGAGTATAAAAGAAAGAGGTCGAGTAGATTTGAGTTCTAGTTACATTTTAGTCGATGAAGTTTACGGAGTATTGGTTGCGCAAGAAATTGATGATAGTGTGATGGTGTATGCTATAAAAAATAAAGTAATTCCGAGACAACTAGATATCAAACTTTTAGAAAAGATGTTGATGACAAAAAGGCTAATCGAAGATTAGAGGTCACCCTCTCCTAACAGTTAGATTTTTTAGGAAGGAGTTGCCTTACATACCATTTTGATTAAAATGCCCCAGACGTGCGTGATTTATCACCCGAAGTTTGCAACGCATGGAAATCTCGTTTTACGAGAAAGATTAGCACCCGCATACAATTCTTTAATAGATTTTCTAAAAGAAAACGACCGAGACAACAGAGTAGTTATTCAAACACCTGAGAGAGTAAAAGAAGAATTAATTCTTCAAATACATACTACGCAACATCTTGCAAGAGTCAAAGAAGATGAATGTTATGAGGCCGCACGGCTGTCAGCGGGAGGAGCTTCACTGGCAGGAGAAATGGTCTGGACGAAGAAAGTAAAAAATTCCTTTGTTTTTACTGGAACTGCTGGGCATCATGCAAGTCGTAATTCATATTGGGGTTTTTGCTACATTAACAATTCTGCGTTACTTATTCAACATCTTAGAAACACTTACAATGTCAAACGATTCATGATAATCGACACAGATCCCCATCCAGGAGATGGCACACGGAATATTTTTGAGAGTGACGAAAATGTGGTACATCTAAACTTTTTTTCCGATGGCTATTCATTTAGTGACGATTTAATAAAATCCAATAAATTTGACATCCCTCTGCCCTCAAATATCTCTGATAAAGGCTTTCTGAGAGTTTTACAAGAACTAACTCCATTCCTTGCCGAAAAATTCGGGCCTGAAATGATTTTGTGGAATTTTGGGCATGACTCCCATCACGCGGATTATGGCGGTTTCAACTTGACGACCTCTGCATTTCCTGAAATGGCTAAAATAATCACACAAGCAGCTAAAGATAGCTGTGATGATAACCTCGTAGTCTTATTAAGTGGAGGATCTAATCTTTGGGTCGCAAAACAAAGTATAATAAGTATCGTAGCTGTACTTGCAAATTTGCCATCATTTGAGTTGAACCAAGATGTCGTTGAAGAAAATCCAGAAGACACACGAACAGCAGATAAGATAATAAACAAGTTACTAAGGTTTATCACTTTTTTCGTCCTCTGCCTGTCATTCATTCCCTGCATCTGAGGCGTGGGACCTCTCAGGTTCAGTCTCATGCACAAGAACGTGTTCTCTGCGTGATGCGAAGAACATTCCGCCTTGTATCTGGTATGTTTGCCTGCAAAGAGAAATACCAATATCATGATTTGAAGCATATGGGCTCACCTATGAAAGTCATCAATATAGAGATTAACCATTAATAAGAGATGGTTTTTCAAAGAAGAGAAACCAAATTTTAGTGCCTCATTGATTTTGTCAAGCACACAAGGTTTATACACATAACTATAAAGCGCACAAAGAGAATATTGACGCGATTCTATCTCTCTTTTTAGCATATCGAAATCTATTTCTTCTAGAACATCCATACGATAACGCGAGGACGCAGACCATCTGAATTTTCGAGAATTCATTGCGGAAAGGCGATCATAATATTGAAGGGTAGAGAGGAGAGGCAATTCTCGTTCGTTAAAATTGTAATTATGATGATTTTTTGCTAACTTGTAAACTTCTTCATCAATGATGTCGACCTCATTATAGATTTTACTTCGGTGCTTTTCGGTATGCACAAAATCATGTAAAAGAAAGGATTTTAATAGATTTTCCTGTGTATCTGAGAGTTTTGGAAGCATTTTACGAATTTTAATTTTTCTCAGAGTATGAAGAGGCCTTTTTTGGAGTTGCTTTGCACTTCTCCAGACAATTTGTCCCATTCCTTCATGGGTATATCTCCCGATGGTAGCAACGGTGAATGCTTGGTCAAGTTTAGACTGTGGAATGACGAACTCTACTGTTCCATACCATGCTCTAAATGTCATAGGAGCGCGTTTCTCTCCTTTTGTAAGTTTACCAAATGCTCTAGGACGACCATTAATAGTAATTACACCATATTTATGAAAAAAACGTTTTCTCTTACTTACAACAGATGTTTTAGTTATACCCGATAATTTTATCCAGTTTTTTGTCATTTTTTATCACTAACTTGGGCAGAGATTTGTTTTTGTTCGACCGCTGCCAAATTTTCTCCCTTACATGCAGTCCTCCACTCCTCGATGTTTTCAAGTAGTATTGGTTGCACTTCAGTTTTTTCACTAATTTTGTAGGCGCCATTATCGCTCTCGATGTTTCTTACAATGCCAATTTTCTGGACTTCGAAATCTAGAATTTTGACACGTCCATAACCCGCGTTTTTGCCACCACCAAGTGTCTCAATGTAGAGCAGTGACTCCATGAAAAACTTGATTTCATCATCAGTTAAAGTGGTTACGTCAATACAGAAGCTAAAATAACCACTGAAATAGCTTTCACGAAAGTCTTGAATGGGCGTCCTATCATAGGCAAGGGCAATCCTATTTTCGCTGGAGATATGAACTTTTTGAACAGCGACCTCAGTAGTGTATTCTTTATGTCTGATAGAGGCGATAGGATCAGCCAAGACAGAGATGCGGGACTCTTCACGGAAAGTACCAAAAATGCGCCTGAGAATACACGGAGGATTACATGCACCAAGCGGATGAAAACCCCGAGAAATAAGTTTGGTGCCATCTTTGAGTTCCGTTTTTTCACTGCTATGACACACTTCAATACCGCAAGCCTGAGCTAACTTCATACAAGCATGTCTCAGCATCCCACGCACACCTTTGATGTAATAAAGTTTAGTATTGAATACTTTTGACCCATTCTCATAGGGAATTTCGCCAAGGAGAAGCATAGTTGCATTTTTTTGAATAGACGCGTTGAGAGGTTTAGCTATGGGAGTATAGGCACGAATCACAATCTGTTTTTTTGTTTGATTCATGTTTACAACCTCAAGATTTTACGCCTGATTACTTATTACCTAAGTGCTCAGGAATGATATTACCTGCCCTGATGCAGATTTCGAATTCTTTTTTCTGGCGTCTCTCAGTATACTAGATATCTATTTTAACATATATCTTTTATATTATATATTTTGTGTGGAATAATAGTACTTTTAAAGGAAAAGAATGTTTGTTTTATCGTATAAAGTATATGTGAAACATACAAAGGCTGCCTGTAAAAGATCGCAAAGGTGATAGCATGGGAAGTATTAGCGTCTCCATACCAGATGACCTTGAACAACAATTACGTGAAAAAGGTGTGGAAAAATTCGGTCTTAGAAGAGGTTATTTAAGTAAAGCCGTTGAAGAGGCTATCCGGCTATGGTTAAAAGAAAATCAATAACAAAAACGGTACATCCAAGGTTTAGTCAATGATGGTAAAAAGTAAAAAGGTCTTATATGGTGACTGAACCGATTGATAATCCATTAACTGATTGATTTGCTAGGCGTCGTCTAACTTTTCAAAATCGATGGGTCTATCTACTTCAAACATCTTATTATTTACGACATCGTGGATGAGCAGTTTTGTCTTTTCTACATCCTCAACTTTTTCTTCTTCTTCAGAATACCTCATTTCAGCAACAATTTCAACGAAATTGATTTTTTCTTTTCTTCCATTTACCCTTATGAAGCAATTATGAAAGGGCACGGTTCTTTTAATGCCAAATTTCCCTGCATTTTTGAGATCTTCAAATGTCTTATTTATTAAATCAAATATATTAGCAACTGGTCTTTCATTTGCATCGTAAATTGTAACTTCTCTATAATTTTTTGGTTCATGCTCTTTTATGAAAGTTTCATTTAATTGAGACTCATTCTTTGCTTGAAGGTTAATCTGTACACTTATGACCTCGGGCCCTATAAATCTCTTTATATGTACAATGTATGTACTCCTAGTTCTTTAGGGGTTAATATTCGATATAAATTAATGCCATGATGCGTTGCATATTGAATTGCACCTTTTTGAAAGCCTTTACGGCTTATAATTGTCGCTCTATTTGCATTAACATCATCGGTTATTTCATTAATTTGCATAACAACAGACTTCTTTACTCTCGATTGCCAACGTTTTACTTCAATTATCTCCCTAATATTGATTAATGGCAGCGAAAGCTCGACAAGAACATCTATCTGATGACTTGCTCCGGATTTCCCTTTTAGAATTACATTATGCTTTATTTCTGGTTTGAAATCTGAAAGTTTGATTTCATAGATTTTGGCAATAATTCTTTCGAAAATTTTCCATTTTTTTGTCATGGGCAATCATCTAAAAAATCGGGTAGCGTCAAAACGAACTCCTCAGGTACTATATAGGGTCAAAGGTTATTATAAAGCCTTATCAAGGTTTTTACTACGAACTCCAATTCATCTTTGTTGTTGTCAATCTCACCTTTGCTGAGATGTACTTCTAAAGTATGAGCCGCAGAGTTACCAGATTCTCTAAATATGTTTATCTTATCTATAAAATTATGATCTAAATGGGGTATGATTGGCTTAAAATCATTAATGTGGTCTTTGAAGTTTTTCAAAAGAATGTTGAATATATGAAATCGGTTGTGATTAATATCGAAAAATAACTCCACATCATGCCTACCATACTTCTTCCTCAAAACATCAACCAGCAGGTTCTCCAATAATTTTCTAGAAAATACCACAACTGCAGGATATAGTTCATACATATAGCATTTGTTGATAAAATCTGTCAAATCTCCATAAAAACTGTCTGGAAAAACTTCAATATCCAGATATTTGACAGGGACGCCGATTTCAGGAAATATTTGAGAAACATCTGCTACTTTGTTCTCTAAATATGCTTTTATCAAAGGATATCGTTCTAGCACCTCATTATCGGGCTTTATGTCATTTTGAATTACATGGAGTGCCATTGAAATCGTGCGCGGAGGATTTTCTTCATAAGCATGTTTAAATACACGGTAAACAATTTCAGGATAATCAGGATCCTTAAAGTATTGGCTTCTGCGCAACCTTGGTGTATTGTCTAATAAATCACCGAACATAAACATTTCTAAAGCCATAACCCAATCTACAGCATCCCAATCAAGATCAGTAATTAATTTAACAGTGCGCGCTAAAAATGCACGCTCCATTTTGACTTTATCCGAGTTAGTGGAATTTAAAGGCATAAACACGCCTCTCGATGTTTATTGAAGTGTTGAGT
>NZ_JAHPYX010000194.1:0-30071 GCF_019058535.1 Candidatus Borrarchaeum sp. | reverse complement strand
GTTGATTTCTTAGACAACACTATCACAGGGAATGGACGCGCAGTAATCTTAAGGGAGGATTTAGATAAAGATTATATTAGTTCAGAAATCAACTTACCACCGCTTTCGAACGTTGATGGTGTGATCATACTGATGATCACTAGACGAAATACAGTAGTTCCAATCGTCTCAAAATTAAATGTAGAACAAACTGCTGCCGTTTTCATGCTTGGTGAATCAATAGAAACTTCTGGAAGTAATCCAGAAAGGGCTGGTGAATCTATTAGAGAAGTAGGGACAAACCCTTTCATAATCGGCAACAAGGCCGAAGAAGGCAATCGATTCTATGATATCCTCAAAAAATACCCAGGTAAAATCCATTGTTACTTAGCCAACACAGGTGGCGTAGGTGAAATAATGGAAAAAGATGCAAACGGGAAGAAGATAATAAAACAAAAAGTATTGCGCGTCGAAATTTCAGAAATGGCAGCAATAATTCGAGGAATTGCAAGAAATTCCATTGAATGGGAAGATGAACCATATTTCGGAGTTCAAGTACCCAAAAATGTACCAGACATTGATATTCGGAAATTTAATTTAGAACGATTTTACGCCAAAGAGCAGATTCTCACTTTAGTTCAAAATTTAAAACGAGAAAGGAAGAAATATATAGAGAAATTTCCAGAGCTTTACGAACAAATTAAAAACGCATTTATATAGAAGGAAAATATTTTTCGCCCTTATTCAGGCGTCCATTTTTTTCTAATATTTGATACTTGTGCTGCTTTTCAATATTGTATCCATAAGTATACCGCAGTATACCGATTAATTCCCTTAAATTGGTATCTTATAGGATAGTTCCAATTTAGGATTAACTCAGTCTTTTAAATGTTCAATGACATAATCTAGTATTAGTTCTGGAATTTCAACGAAAGTTGTTTCCATCAATCCTTTAAATTCTACTGTATGGTTGATCTCATTGACAACTAATCCTTCTTTATCTTCCAATAGATCAACGCCAAGAATTCCGCCTCCAACAACTTTCGCAGCCTTTAAACTCAATTCTTTAATCTCTGGAGTAATTTCGCAAATCTTTGCTGTGCCACCTCTCGCAATATTTGTCCGCCAGTCGCCACCATTTGCTTTTCTATACATAGCAGCAACCACATCATCTCCGATAACAAAAGCCCTGATATCTCTTTTTGAGGGAACCTTTTCCTGAATATAATGAATTTTATGAAGTGGTCCTAACATTTCTTTATGCTCTATAACTGATGTTGCTACGATTTCATCGTTAATCAAAGAAACAAGACGCCCCCAAGAGCCTACTAAAGGCTTAATAACAGCAGGATAACCTACATCATTCAAGGATTCAAGAGCAGAATCTTCTGCGAATGACACCAAAGTTTTTGGAGTTGGGATATTTGCTTTTGTTAACGCTAAAGTTGTCAAGAGTTTATTACCACAGGTTTGTGCTGTTTCAAAGGAATTGATGACATGTAATCCTTTGTTTTCAAGGATTGCTGATAGATATAACCCTCTAAAATAACTTACGCTTCTTTGGAGTAAAACATCATATTCCTGTAAATCCGAATTACAATCGGTTGCCGTTAGAGAGAGCCTTTTGGCATCAATCAAGTTCAAATCTATTTTTTTCTTCGCTGCAGCCTTTACAAGTTGCTTTTCATTCCAGCTAATTCTATCATATATTAATCCAATTTTCAGTTTCAAAACCCCCTTTAGAGGTATTAAATCAAAAAACTTCCAAGAGGGTCGTTAATAGGTGAAAGAACGAATTTTAGAACAACTACAGAGCCCACATGATTTGACTCTATAAGATTTATCTAAAACAAGTCTTGGCTTACACGAGTTGAAACCAAGTTTTCAACTTTAGCCTATTAACGACGATTTTCCAATGCAAATTTTTTTCATCGTCGTCGTCGTCGTCGGATCCCCACATCTAAAACAAGATATTCGTTTTCAAAAACAGAGTTTCCCATAAAAACTTCATCATAATCCATATAATCCACCTCTAGATCCGACTTTTTATTTTGTTGCACATTGCTCTTATGGTTTTTAAGATTTTTGTTTTTGTATATTTAGTGTGAAGTTCAATACAGCAAAAAAATGAAAAAAATCAAGATTTGGATTGAGTCATATCAAAAAGTGAAGAAAAAGTTAAGTTGGAGTCCAATTTTTCATTGCTCTTCGAAACATTTTATTTAGATCGTCTTCTTTAATAGGAACCGGATTTAAATAGAGTAATCGTTGTATTTTGAACGTATCTGCGGCTAAACGAGCAATATATTCTTCCTTTACGTTAAATGGTGGCGCTTCAAGGCCATATGGAATTCCAATATCCTTTGATAATTGAATAATTGCGTTTACGCTTTTTTGTGCAGCATCCATAAGCGAAAGATCTTTCACATTTTCACCTAGTAACTGGGCTATACGTGCAAAACGCTCTGGTGCACCTGGTATATTGAATTCCACAACTGCAGGAAGTATTACAGCGTTAGTAATGCCGTGTGGTGTATGCCATTGACCCCCCACGGGATAAGCCATGGCATGAACAGTACAAACTCCCGCGTTTGTGAACGCTGCACCAGCTAGGAACGACGCTAATAACATGCCACTCCTTGCCTCTAGGTTGTTACCATTATTAACAGCTAGACGTAAGTACTTTCCAATTAGTTCGATAGACTTTTCGGCAAATATATCCGTTAGTTCAGTTGAGCCCGTAAAAACAGGTCTTTCTGGTGGAGTTGCTGGCTTGGGTCGTGTCGTATATGGTCTAACGAAATATGCTTCAATGGCGTGAACAAGGGCATCCATGCCTGTTGCTGCTGTAATGGAGGGGGGCATCGTAATGGTCAACAGAGGATCTAAAATCCCAAGTGTGGGTCTGCCACAGAATAGTGCCCCCTTTACTAATTTTTCTGGGAAAGTTATAACTGAAGAAGGAGAGGTCTCACTACCGGTTCCTGCAGTAGTAGGAACAGCTATCAGTGGTTTAAATGGTCCTGGAATTTTTTTTCCTTCGCCAAAAGGTGCTGGCATGTAGTCGAGAATTTTGCCACCGTGTGTGAGCACTAAAGCAATTACTTTAGCTGAATCTATAGCACTTCCACCACCCAAAGCTACAAATCCATCAAAATTACTATCTTTAAAGTTGTCAATACAGTCTTGCATAGATTTTAACGAAGGTTCTGGTTCCACTTTGTCCCAGACCATAAAAGTGATATTTTGCTCTTTAATAGGTTGCATAATTTTGTCAACAAGACCAATTTTAACCATTACAGAATCAGTCACGATAAGACAATTCTCTATTCCTAATTTTTTTAGATCCCAACCAATTTCCGATGCAACATCTAGTCCAAATTTGATATTAGACATAGCAAATTGCCAGGCAGTATCTATTGGTAAGCTATCTATCGGCATTTTATGCCTCCTTTAAGAATTTATTTCGGATTAAATGCTTGCTATATGTAAAAGACCTTAATAAAAGTGACGTAAAAATATAAGAGCATTAGCCCGAAACGACTAACTTCACCCGTAATTAATAAGCTGCTATTTAAATCAATTTTTCAAGTAATCATATAGTTATTTGGAACAAGAAAGTAGAAAAAATCTACTTAAGTGTCCAATTTCGCATGGCTTTTCGAAATAACTTTTTCAGATCATCCTCGATTATCGGAACTGGATTTGCACCCAAAAGCCGTTGTACTTTGAATGTATCTGCGGCTAAACGTGGAATGTCTTCTTCTTTTACACCAATCGCTTCGAGGCCGTATGGAATGCCAATATCTTTTGACAATTGGATAATTGCATTTACGCTCTTTTGTGCAGCATCCATAGCCGAAAGATTTTCAATATTTTCACCTAGTAAATGGGCTATACGTTTAAAACGTTCTAGTGCACCGGGTATATTGAATTCAACAGATGCAGGAAGTAAAACTGCATTTGTTACACCATGCGGAGTATGAAATTGTCCACCAACTATAAGAGCCATTGCATGAACTACGGAAACACCTGCATTACTAAAAGCGACACCAGCGAGGAAAGAGGCTAATAACATACTACTTCTAGCTTCTAGATCATTACCATTAAAAACAGCTCTACGTAGATGTTTCCCAATTAATTCGATGGGACGTTCAGCAAACAGATCCGTCAGTTCTGTAGCTCCTGTATACACCGGCCTCTCAAGAGGCGTCTTGGGTTTCGGTCGAGAAGTATACGGTCGCACCCAATATGCTTCGATTGCGTGAACTAGAGCGTCCATACCTGTGCTTGCTGTAACAGAAGGGGGCATTGTCACCGTCAATAGAGGATCCAAAATACCAAGCGTTGGTATTCCGCAGAACAAAGCTCCTTTCACTTGTTTTTCCGGAAATGAGATAACTGACACAGGAGTAGTTTCACTACCAGTGCCTGCTGTAGTAGGTACAGCAATCAATGGTTTAGAAGGACCTGGAATTTTTTTTCCTTCTCCAAATGGAGGTGCCATGTAATCAAGAATTTTACCACCGTGCGTGAGCACCAAGTCAATTACTTTGGCGGAATCGATGCTCGAACCACCACCTACCGCTACAAAACCATCAAAATTATTATCTTTCAAGCTGCCAATACAGTCTTGCATAGAATTCAGGGAAGGTTCTGGCTCTACCTTATTCCAGATCATTACATCTATATCTTGTTCTTCAATAACGTGCTTAATTTTATCCACTGTACCAATTTGAGCCAATACAGGGTCTGTAATGATAAGGCAATTCCTTATTTCTAAACGTTTTAGATCGTATCCAATTTCAGACGCAACTCCATATCCAAACTTTATTCGAGACATCTGTAAATCCCAAACGGTATCAGTAGGTAATTCTGATAGTGACATACTTACGCCTCCTCTAAAACGGCAGTTTACTTCGCTCTCCAAGAGTGAACTAATGATTTCAATTGTTGCAATATGTTTCCAAGATCTCTTCCTTTTTGAGTGAGAGAATACTCTACCCTTACGGGTGTGGTCGGGATGACGTCTCTAACGATTAACTCCATTTTTTCAAATTGCTTCAATCGTTTGGATAGAGTTTTAGGACTTAAACTATTCAGTACGTCTAAAAACTCATTGAATCGCATTATTTCAGACTTCATAAGGTGCATTATAAGGAATATGCTCCATCTTTTTCCAAGAAGGGACAAGAGTTCACACCCACAACCAGGAAAACAATCCTCCATTCCACACTCGCAACTCAATTCTGTCAATGAGACTAACTCCGATTAGCTATATTAGGTTACATTTTGGGAACTACTAATTCTATATACTAAGTATAATAAGTAAATTAACTATAAAATGTTTTTCAAATGGTAGGGAACGGAATGAATAAAAGAATACAAGGGTTAATTGCGGCTGTCATCGTTGTAATCTGTTTGGTTGGTGCATATAGTTATATCAGTCCACAAATAACGGAAACTAGCGAAGGAAAAATAGGCGTTGTTGTCACCATTGTTCCGCAGACCGAATTTGTTGAGAGTGTGGCGGGTGATAGAGTAACAGTAACAGTAATGGTTCCTTCTGGAGCAAGTCCACATACTTATGAACCTACACCGAGTCAACTAGAAGCGGTTAGTAAGGCACAGATATACTTTAAGGTGGGATCTGGGGTAGAATTTGAGACTGCTTGGTGGGATAAGATTATCGCTGCAAATCCGAACATATATGTTATTGACAGTTCAGAGGGCATAGAACTAATAGGGACTGATCCACATATTTGGAATTCTCCAATTAATGCAAAGAAAATGGTAGAAAACTTTTACAACGGTCTTACACAGGTAGACCCAGATCATAAAGATGAATACAAAGCAAACAAAGATATTTATCTACAACAGCTTGACGAACTTGACAATTACATTCGAGAGCTCTTTGTCGACTTTACAAACAGGGTTTTTCTAATATATCATCCATCATTTGGATATTTTGCTGAGGAATATGGTCTGACACAAATTGCAATAGAGCACGGAGGTAAAGAACCGACTCCACAAGTCATTCAAGAAAGTATAGATGCTGCGAACACCTACAATTTATCATACGTCTATGTGGCACCACAATTTTCAACGATACATGCAAAAACAATTGCCAACGAAATTGGTGGGAAAATTCTATACATTGATCCTCTCGCTGAAAACTATATTGATAACATGAGTAATGTAGCTGACGCGCTTGCTTTGGAGTTTGAATGATACGTATACAGATACATACGATGGATGGATGGATGAAAAATGAATGCAGAAATTGTTAGCCTCAAGAATGTATCAGTTTATTTCAATGATGTTTCCGTTCTTGAGGACATCACTTTTTCTATAAAGCAAAACGATTTTCTTGCTATAATAGGCCCCAATGGGGGTGGAAAAACTACACTATTAAAAGTAATCCTTGGCTTGATTAAACCAAATAGAGGCGAAGTTGCAGTTTTTGGAAAAACCCCAGAAGAAGGGCGAAAATTAATTGGATATCTGCCGCAATACACATCCTTTGATTTGAAATTTCCCATAAACGTGTTCAACGTAGTTCTTATGGGGCGATATAATGGAATTTTCAAAAGATATTCGAAAGAAGATAAAGAAGCTGTCATTAACGCCCTGAAAATTGTCGAAATGCTCGAATTCAGGGATAGACAGATCGGAAAATTATCGGGAGGGCAGTTACAGAGGGTTCTTTTGGCCAGAGCACTTGCAAGAGAACGTAAATTGCTTGTGCTTGATGAACCAATGACAAACATCGATCCAGAGATGCAACAGTCATTTTATGAGTTACTCGTAGAACTCAAAAAAGAGATGACAATAGTTTTAGTAACTCATGATATTGGCGTTGTTTCTGTGTATGTCGATGAAATTGCGTGCTTAAATCGCAAGTTGGTGTATCATGGTTCAAAAGAAACGGCATTGAAAAAACTTGAAGACCTATATAAATGCCCGGTAGAACTAATAGCGCATGGAATTCCCCATAGAGTATTAAAGAGGCACTAAGAATGATAGAAATTCTTCAGTACACATTTATGAGAAATGCGCTGATGGCAGCCGTTTTGGTAAGCATAGTTTGTGGAATCATCGGCACCTATGTAGTTATAAAAAGAATTGTCTTTATTAGTGGTGGCATTTCTCATGCCGCATTTGGGGGAATTGGGTTAGGCTTTCTGCTTGGAATAAATCCAGTTCTGGCTGCTATCCCTTTTAGCATATTAGCTGCACTTAGTATTGGAACTATTAGTAAAAAAGTAAAAGTGAGTGAAGATACCGCTATTGGAATAATATGGACAGTAGGTATGGCATTAGGTATCCTATTTATTCAGTTAAGTCCAGGCTATGCACCAGATCTGTTTAGCTATCTGTTTGGAAGTATCCTTACAGTTCCTTCTTCTGACTTGATTATGATGCTAATTTTAGATATAATAATTATTCTGACCACACTAGTACTCTACAAGGAATTTTCAGCAATATCATTCGACGAAGAATATTCAACGGTTATTGGTGTTCCAACGAAATTATCATATTTGCTGCTCATGTGTTTGGTCGGACTGAGTGTTGTTGTCCTAATAAGAGTCGTCGGAGTGATATTGGTTATCGCTTTGTTAACAATTCCAGCAGCGATAAGTAGACAATTTGTCTATAACGTTAAAAACTTAATGCTCCTTTCAATCATTATTGGACTTGTTCTAACTGTAACTGGTTTATGGCTCTCTTACGTACTCGATTTAGCTTCAGGAGCAGTCATTGTTTTAGTTTTAGGTGCATCTTTTCTTATATCTTCGTTTTTAAAACATTCTGTGCAAAGTTAAGAGACGCCTGATGAAGCAATTTCTCCAAGTGAGGTATCTCACCTTACCTCTTCAAGGAAGAGGTATAATTTACTCTCCTCCATGAATTAACCTTGCCAAGTCATAAAAGAAGTTCTATAAAATAAAATTAATCATATAAACGATTTTGTACTTTGTTTTCTATTTGACTATATAAAGAGGAAATATCGAGGAACACGTTGTTTATATCGCAAGAAAGATTCCCCGTATTTCTTCTCCAGGAATGATTCTTCAAGTAGAACAGCTTTGTGACTAAGTATTATCCACCAAATTAGTATAACAAGAAGCAAAATACCTGATACTGATAGCGTCCAACCCATCAAACAAAGTGCTAAATAAAACAATGATGCGCCTAAATACATTGGATTCCTCGAATATCGATAAATTCCCGTGGTATTTACCCCTTTAGTGAATTGCGCAAATGAGTACATAGCAATTACATTCAAGACAATTCCTATGATATAAACCGGTAATCCAAGCCAAAATAGTGGTCCAATGTTAATTGGCGTTAAAATACTGATAATTAAAATTACTAAGAGAAATATCCTACTAATTAATCCGCATTTCTTGCCACTAGGGGATTCATAAAAGTCAGGATCTTCAATAGGGCTTCCTCGCTTTCGATCAGTAAGTATCATTAAAGCCCATATTAGACCGTATCCCACAACAAGGAAGATCCACAAGTTGTAAAGACCTAATTTTAGATTCAATTCTATCATAGAATCTCCTCAATTTATATTTAGGGGAATTCTCAAACCAATGGACATCAATGAGGAGTTAACCAATTCTGTTATAAAAAATTTTGGAATGTGGAGTTTTCTAACGCTCAGTTCGATTACGATATAAAATCATTAACGTTCCAGCTACACCAACTACTACTTCACCAATGTCTGCCCAGACGTGGAAAGTCGTCACAGCATAAATCCCCGTCAGTGACCAAATAAGGGGAATCACTAAAACAAATAGAGAGATCCTTTTATTTGTCCCTAACAGCAGTCCGAAGGTGAAAATACAAATCGGACAAGGAGCACCGAAAATTGGTCCAGAAGGATAGCTATGCCCAGTAAAATATCCTATAAGTGGATAAATGACTAATGCGTATATTATGAAAATCGTCCCGACAAGGGAATATTTGTTTCCCTCGATTTTGAAAGATAAGGATGGTTTATATATACCGAAAACCAAGAATATCAAGCCTTGCAGGATGAATAGTGCGCCAAATAGAGAATATAAAGGAAAAATTGGGCTAAAGAATATTATGAAAAAGACGATTCCTGCCCACAACCAAAGAAAAGCTAGCATACCAGAAATGGTTTTATCAGAATAACTGGTTTTCTTTATAGCTAGGATCACTACGGCTACTCCTATCAAATAAATGATGATTACCATCGGCCAAGTGGCCTCATGATACGTTTTAAACCCTTCAAAAAATGCTTCAGGACTAACAGAAGGGAATTCAGCTATTTACTAATCCTCCTATTGAACTGGGAAATTTAGGTTGCCTAAAGTTTAGGATCCTCATATTTAACATTTTGAAAACTTTACTCCTACTCTTTAGGGTGAGGTCGTTGACGTTTGTCTTGTGAGCTTCGGAAAGAATTTTCCTACTCTCTGTTTATAGTTTTCATATTTTTCTTTATGCACTTTTAATAAATAGTGCTCCTCAAAATTAGCCTTTGAATTGTATACAAGGACATTGCACACCAAGTTAACCAATGACAATAGATTCGGTACAATGAAAAAAAGTCCAATTACGAACAAGATCACTGATAAACCTATTGGATGCCGAATATGGGCATATATTCCATGAGTAACTAAATTAGTTCTCTCTTTGGGAAGCATCATCCTAAAATTAACACCTAAAGTCAGGATGCCAACTGTTTCGAGCACAAATCCAAAGCCAATTATAGCCATCCCCATAATTTGAAAAAATTCATTGAATATTAAAGGAATTTTCAAAAACCAATTGGCACTATCCTCATTGATCACATAAAGAATTATTATACCTATAAACAGCAAACTACTTAAACTCGCAAATATCCTTTTTCCGCTAGGATATCCACCAGCTACGCCTTTTGAATCTTTCCCAGCACGTTTTGGTATGATTAAAGATATTAAAAATAAAACTAGATATAAGACTAAGTACCCCAGAAGAAATATTTGAATATAACTTAAATTCATCTTCATTGCCGCGTCCTTTTGTAAAAATTCTTCAAAATAACACTGTAGTGCTCCTAAAAGCTGATTTAATCGTAGTCTCTTCTTTTTTCCAACTAAGAAGAATTAGGTTTACCTAAAATTTAAAATGACGTGTATATAAATTTTTGGTATGCTTAAAATATATCTTAGCCTCGCAAGAAGACTCCATCCGCCTAATGATCTTTATTACACTATATCAAATGATTTCTTATTATACTTCAATAAAAATAAGAAAAAGAGACTAAACGCTTATTTTATTTCCCAATTTTTTCTTAAAGGGATTATTTATAGCAACTGATGAATCTTTCGATTGTCCTGTCATATGTTTTTTCGACTTCTGGGGGAAATAAACAACCTGGCAATTCTCCACGGGCTTTGTGATAACTTATGCATTCACAACAAAGACCTTTTTTCGAGCAAGGATAAGTACATCCACAATGTTCAATATTCTTGGATATGTTACAATCACGTTTCATTTAGTTTAACCTCTGAAAAATAATTTTGTGAGAACTCGTAAAGGATCCGTTTTAAAAACTTATCTTAGTTACAGTTACAGATTTGAACTATATCACAGCTTCAAGTCTTAGTTAGCTACAATGTCCTTATTGACAACGCGTTCTGTCAATTACATTAAAATGGAACTGGAAAAAAATCTTCTTGTTGGAAAGGATATCTATTTTTATTTTCTTTTTTATTTGTTCTTTTTCTATTTTCATCCGTTTTCACGTAAACTCAAACTCCTAAAGGTGCTACTTACATCTGTTAACAGAAACTAAGGAAACGATGGTAGAGTTCCAGAAAGAAGTTCTTGAGCGAGTTTTACAAGTTTCGATCTAAAATGAGGAGAGTCGAACTTATTTCGTCTTGCCCTTCTCAAAAGAAAGTAACAAATAGATTCTACACGATCTTTTTTCGAATTAACATTCACTTTCAAAGCACCTCATAGATAAATACAGCAAAAGGTGTAATATAGAGAGGCAGAGGGTAAGATGAAACTGAATTCTTCATAAAAAGCGCGATTTAATTGCTATCTTAAATTATTAGAACTATCTGCCAATGATATTCTTAGAGGTTGCAAAGTAGTCAAAAAAATAGTGAGAACACTAAGAAAATACAAAAGAGAAGTCCATTACGATGAAGTCGTCCAATAAACGACGTTATTCGTTGTCCAAAAGGACGAAACATTACTATCTGCTTGATAGCAATAACACGTACTAATAAATTCTTAGATTGCGGATAAAAACCTCAGAATCTATAAAAATATGATATACAACATCAAAGATAGATACAGTAGTAGATCGAATTCTTATTATCTGTATGTAGACATTATCGCCAGTGAGGAGCCTTTTTTGTATGAGAGAGGAACCAAATAAAGGGGACTTATGTAAACCGCAATGCTATATGCCATGTCCGTGTCTTAAGCATGAAAGTGACCAAGAAACGCTCTGTATCAATGGAGAAGAAGTTAAAGATGTCCAATTTGTGGATCTCGGTTTCATACCAACCTGTATGTTTACTGATAAGGTTCCAGATAACTCACTTTGTTTAAACATAGTTTACTCAGACGAAAATGGCTTTATTAGATGTGGAACAAGTAAAAGACGCATCAAAGTTAGAAATAATCACATATCCACTGAAGACTATTTAAATGCACTAACACAAGTAAAAGAACTTTATAATGGAAATTCAATCAAGATTAATTCGTGTCCAGAATGTCTCTACAAAATCATTGTTAGTCAACTCGAACTGCAAGAAGAACAAAGAACCGAGGAGAAAGAGTATGTTAACGCGTCTAGCAATTGTTGATCTCACAAATAATGATATTTTGCTCCCAGTTTCATTTTTAGAAGATTTTAGGAAAAATAATTCACAAAAAGTAGCTATGGTTTATTCAAATCAGTCAAAAACAATACACTTTTTTTCTTTGAGGAATGGGACTGATTGGATCCTAAAAATCCAGATTGAGTTCTTTCCACCTATTCGATCCTCTAACGTTACAAAACTTCTAGAAATCTTAAAAGAACGTTTTGATCGAATTGTGTTTTCTACTGGGATCTGTAATTACGAAGATGATTGTTTATGGGAAGGTTATGCAACAAATCACTTATTACCAGATCTAGAAGTAGTTAAACAGGAACTTTCAGAAGTCCCAGAATTGAAAAAAATTGAATTAAATATACAAGAAGCATAGCTCTGATTATTCTTAGACCTATATGAAAAACCATTTTTTAGTGATTTTAGATTTCGTTATTAGATTTTTTTGTATAATATCTTTTTTGTCGGGTTATTTCTCGTAAACCGAAATACGCGATGAGTGCGCGCAGATATAAATATATTGTTTTTCAAAATAAAGGTAAAATATGAATTTTTTTAAAATTTTAATTTTTTAATCGGATTCTTTTTCGAAATAAAGTTTTCAATAATAAAACATTTGTATTTTAAACTATCTTTTTATACAAATAAAAGTATTCTTAGTGACATCATTTTCATTATATTAAGTTTTTAACTGATATACATTAAATAAATGGCTATTTTTGTCTCTTATACCCTAGAAATAGTAATATAACTGATTTAAGAAAACTTTACTTTGTAATTAAGTGGGTTTGCATAAACAATAGTAATTTACTGGTAACTCAAGACATTGAAGTCAATTAAGTTTTTCTTGTTTGCGCGCTCAAAATAGATCTCAAACTGTTCGAACTATTTTTTATCTTCGAAGTATTCGAAGCATTCGAAATATTTATGAATAGGAACAGAATAATTGTATAATTAGAACAACAGCTTATCTGAAATCCTATTTAATTATCTTGAAGGTATAAAAAATTGCCCCCTATTAACAATAAAACTATATTGGAAGGGTTCAAAAAGGGGCAAGCTTTAGGTCGAAAAGCACTTTCGTCTTATGTAAGGTGGGGCTTTTCAGATCAACCGTTTCAAAAAGATCTCGTTTACTCATTTGATGAGTTCTATGTTGATTTTCAGACTCAAGATTTTTCTGTATGGCTTGGGGCAATTAGCAAACTCTCCAAAGAAGTAAATAAAAAAGCAGCGCTTATGATAGGTCCCATGTATATTGGAAAAACTACGCTCATTAGAAAAGTAGCGAACGTATTAAATAGAGAATATATCCCTACAAAATGCATTTCTGTTCCTAAAACAATAAATGGCTTTATCCTCCAATTAAGACGTGAGGATCTAATTGACACACAACTGATTTTTTTGGATGATTCAGATATACTATTTAATGACATCTCAATGATTATAGATGAGATTTCTCAGAATATTGAGGCAGAATACACAATAATACTTGCCATTTCGCCATCTACATACTTATGGCTTTGGAAAAATGAACCTGCCATGCTGGATCAACATATTCTTGACTCTTACAAATTAAGGACTTTTGATCAGGATACGACTATAGATCTTCTTCAAAGAAGAATTGACCATTTTAAAGAAGGAACTAGCCCACAGGCATTTTCTAACGATGCTTTAGCAAAAATAGCTTATTATGCAATGGGATTACCGGGCTTGGCACTAGAACTAGCAGAGAGTTGTCTTGATTTTGAAATTGAAACCATCACAACAGATTATGTTGATGGAAGGGCAAAAGAACTCAATTATGAAATCGCAAAAAGAATTGCAGAAGGAGATCATGAGTATTGGAAAGGATCACGTGGCGAGATATTAAGAGAACTAGCAATTTCACTTAGCCCAGTTGAACAACAACAATTGAAAGAGTTACGGGGTGCTCGTAAAAAAGAGAATTTAATTGAATTAGAAGGAACGAGTAGTGCTGAATTAGTTGAGCGAATTAGTCTATCGAGTCAAGGAACAACTTCATATCATCTCAAAAAATTGATTGAAGGAGGAATTGTAAAACAAACCAAAGTAGGACGTAATCAAATATACACGATTCACTCTACAATAAGCAACGCTGTTGAGTTAGCCTTAATGTCATCAGCAATGATCAATTCATCTTAATAAAGAAATATGATGTTCCATTGTTATGAAATTTTGGGAGAGAAAAGAAGAGGTTTATAAATGGCAATTATTGATCAAAAAAAGTTCCTCGCTTCAATAAAGAAAGGATTAACTCTTGGAACAAAAGCTCTCTCCCTGTATCAATTATTTGGTTTTCGTGAACGACCTTTTAAGGAAGATTTGATTGAAAGAAATAGTTACTTATTTGTCCCTCCGCAATTATTTTACGAACATAGCCAAAGTCTAGCATCATGGATCACAGCCTGTCATTCCGCTGGCAAGAATGGACTGATAATAGGACCGCCCGATGTTGGAAAATCAACCTTAGCAAAATTTTTTGTTGAGGAATTGGTCAAACTTGCAGAAGAAATAAGGATTAAATGTCACTATATTCAATTAAAGGGTTTGACGGAAGCTTCTGAAACAAATCAAAACCCAGAAGAAGTTGTTATAGGTAGTCCACATTCAATTGGGTTAATAGCTGAACTAGAGAATAGAAATTTAACTGAAACTGAAACTGATATTCTCTTAATTGATGATATTGAAACAGGTTTACAAAAAGAAAACTTCATAGACGAACTCTTACGATATATGCGATCCAAAAACCAAACCATTATTGGTATTACAACTCCTTCAGTGCCTTCAGAACTTATTGATATTTTTGATGATGTTTACAAGATAAAGTCTATTGAATTCGATACCATTGTAAAAATATTGAAGACAAGAATATTGTATTACAAGGAAAATGATGATAAAAGAAATAACACCTCGGATTTGACTCCTTTTACTGATGCGGCAATTAATAAGATTGCAGAGTATTCAATGGGGTTGCCAGGTCTCGCTCTAGATTTGGCAGATTCATGTTTACGAGGAATCTCTAATGCGAAAGAAATTACCCCAGAAAGTGTTGATCTCATAGCTGAAGAATTACAATACCCAATTGCTAAAGATATAGAAATGGGGCAAGGTATAGGCTATTTTGAAGTGGAAGGTGGAGAAAAGAAAAGAAAAGAATTGAATTTGAGTCTAACTGATAGTAAGGCAAGTATTTTGAAAGAAATTCTTTTTCAATCACGAATACATCCTGAAAAACCAGGAATTACAAATACTAAACTCTCAAAGAGCACCAGGATTTCTATTCAAGCTCACACAATTTCTTATCATACAAACATCTTGGAAAAATGTAAGATCTTAGAAGTTCAAGAGGGGCTGCGGGAAAAGAAAAGAGGAAATTTCAGATATTTTACAGTAAAAAAGCCGATAATGAATGCTATCGAATTAAAAATTCTATCTCAAAAACCACCGACATCTTCAGAGGTGATAGTAAAGCGTTAATTTGTATCATTGGAAAGTCAAATTGAAAAATCGTAGGTTTGAATGATAAAGAGGGCCAACTGGGTGAGTTAGCCAACCCCAATGGCTAACCCAGTTTCCCCAATAAAAATGTATCGATTAGAAACAATCTATGGTTAACACTGTCCTACCAGTTAGCCCATTTTATATTTAGTATACTTCTATGCATAAATATCTTATCGTTCTGGTTAACTACGGGCGCGCTGAAGAGGGGTAACGGGGGACCGTTTAAACCACTTAAACATTAATAAATTAAATATTAAAATTAGAAAAGAAAATTAAGTTTGTCTTGAAGTGTTTAAAAACCGATAAAAAAGTGGTACATATGGAAAAAAAGAAAAAAAGCAATTTCTATAAGAAAAGCAAAGAGAAATTGGATTTAAACAAGTTCAAATTACGTTTGAGGGAAATAAGAACACGTACTCAAGTAGAAGTAGAAATCGCTGACTTATGGGAAATTGCAATGTGGACCGGACAAAAATAATTAACTGCCCCTAAATTAAGAACTGCCTCCTCTCGGTGTTTTAACGTGAAAATAACCGATAAGAGATTTGAAGAGACGATCGAAAGAAGAGTAATAGTAGAAGAAACGATCGAAAGAAAGATTATCGAAAACTCAATCGAAGAAAGAGTTGCGATGTTAGAAAACAAATTTGAGGAATATATATTTCTTTCAGATGAACAAATTAAGGAAATTAGAGATTTAATTCAGTTATATTATGATATCTATGGTAATAAAAGAATCTGGAGCATACTAAGACATGAATGTAAGTTCAGTAAATTAGAAAGAGCCCCAAGATATAAGTTTCCAATAATAACAAAAATTCTATATGATTTTGTAGGCTATCATGAACCTAAACAAGAAGATCATCCCAATAATAAACAGAATTACTACGTGGGCGATAATGGGAAATTCATGGAAGATAAAAACTCGTTTTTGGCAAATAAAAAGAAAAAGCACCATAAAAAGAGAGTTGTAGACACTTCAGGATGCCCAAGCATTTTAAGTTTTACTTTTCAAGAATAAGAATTCTGTCTAAACAATAGACTTTTATCTCTATCTAGTTTTGTTTGAAACTAAGGATTTAGACTTTAGTAATCAGGGAGGAAATTACTTGCATAAAGTTTCAGTAGAATTGATATTTACTGGAAATGAGCTCCTCATTGGGAAAACTCTGAATACAAACAGCCAGTGGTTAGCAAAACGAATTTATTCATTGGGAGCTCAAATCACCCGGATGATGAGTATTGGAGATACACTAGATGATATTTCAACAGCTCTCTTAGAAGTAATAGGGAGAAAACCTGATATTGTAATTACGTCCGGAGGTTTAGGACCTACCTTTGATGATTTAACATTGGATGCCGTAGCAAGAGCCACTAAGAGACCGCTAGAGCTGTCGCAAGAGGTATTAACTCTCCTTTACCAAATATACGAAGAAAAATACAAAAAAGGAATTTCAAAAGAAAAAAAACTTTCAAAATATAAACGAAAAATGGCATATCTTCCCAAAGGAAGCATACCTCTGCCAAATAATGTAGGAACTGCACCTGGCGTTTTATTAGAGCTGGGAGAGGATAAGGGTATCAAATTGTTTTGTCTGCCAGGAGTCCCTGCTGAATTAAAAGCCATTTTTAACCAGAGCATTGCGGAAATAATAGTGAAAATGACTGGAGATATTGAAATGGCTGAAGCACGATTTAAGACAGAGCAATTTATAGAATCAGAAATGGCAGCTTTGGTAGACAAAGTGACAACAGCTTATCCTACCGTGTATATCAAAAGTCACCCACTCGGTTGGGAAGATACTGCTCGTGTAGAATTTCATCTTACATCAAAAGGGGAAAAGATTGAACATATTACAGAGAATGTAGAAAAGGCTACAGCTATGTTGAAGAAACTTGTTGTGAATGGTGGCGGAAAAATAATCGAAGAAACTGAGTAAGAAAAATTAATTTCAAGATATTAGTGAAGAAATAATTGAATGAGGAACTAAGATGACTGTCAATATTGAATTATTATTTACTGGAAATGAACTCCTTATCGGAAAAACGCTTAACACCAATGCTCAGTGGTTAGCAAAACGTATCTATTCACTTGGAGCACAAGTAACCCGTATGGCTAATGTAATGGACGATCTACAAGAGATCTCTGATGAGCTACTATATATGATCAAAAGACAACCAGATATCATTATTACCTCAGGAGGTCTTGGTGCATCTTTTGATGACATGACATTAGAAGCTGTAGCTAAAGCAACGAATAGACCACTTATTCTCGTCCAAGAGATCCTAAACGAAATTAAACGAGTTCATAAACTATTTTACGAGCGTGGCGACATCAAAGAAAACAAGGTATCTGAATATGCAAGAAAAATGGCTTATCAGCCAAAAGATAGCAAAATGCTTGAAAATCCGGAAGGTGGAATACCAGGAGTTTTGTTAGAACTGGAAAAAAACGTGAATATAATCTGTTTACCAGGAGTACCCGCAGAATTAAAAGCCATGTTTGAGCAGATCGTCGCTGATATCATTTCTAAAATGGTTGGAGGAGATATCGCCACAGCTGGTGTTAAATTTCTAGTAGACCTAATAGAATCTGAAATTGCGATTTTAATTGAAAAGGTGATGAAGGCATATCCAAGTGTGTACATTAAGAGCAATCCATTAAGTTGGCAAGATGCTGTACGTGTTGAAATTCATCTTACATCCAGAGGGGAAGTAAATCAAGTGAATGAAAATGTAAATAATGCTGCTGAGATGCTGAAGAATCTGATTTTAAACTATGGAGGAAAAATAGAAGAAGATTCTATTATTTCTGCAAACAAGAAACAATAAATAATTTAAGAAGAATAAATCTACACTAAAATGTAAATGAAAATAATAAAAGCCACATGGAGGGGAAAAAATGGAAGAAGAACCTACAGAACCTTCAATACCAGAAGAAACCGAGACGACAGGGGAAGTAGAAATATTTCCGTATTTGCTTGATGATCCTTCATCATCTCTTGATGTAGAACTTGCAGTTGCGTTTATGGTGGCTGAAGTAAATCGTGAGAAAGGCGGCGGCCTAATTAGGAAAACACCAGAAGAAGTTATTATGCTTTTTTCAAAAATTGGATGGCCTTATTGGTTTATGAAAACTAAAGAAGGATCGGTGATCGCTGATGGACAAGGATTATCTGAACAGAAACTCACATTTAGTCAAGTACCTAAACCAGAAGAAATTGATAATATCCTATCTAGTAGTGAGATTGCGACAGACTATGTAAATTCCCTAAAAAGAACTATTGAACTTCTGACAAGTCTTCCAACACAAAGCGTGCCCATTACTGCATTAGTGGAACCCGAGTTAGCACAAAATATTGCAACACACAAGAAAAGTATAGAAAAGAAACGCCCCTTAGAGATAAAAGTAGCGATACTAGAACCTGAGATAACTAAAAATGATGCAAGAACAATTGCGACAAATTTTGATGAACTAATGGCGGATAGAGATAATGAACTGAAGAAATTTGATGAAATAAAGAAGACTATTGAAAAAAATACGAGTACCCACTTCAAAAAATTAGACGATAAAACGAGAGAAACACTAACAACTTATTCTGATACTGTAACAAAACTGAAAGAGGATGTCGATCAAGAAATAGTCCGTTTGAAGAGGAAAAAAGATGAAGAGCTAAAAAACACAGATATAATAAAAGAAGAGGAAGGTAAACGTATCGTAAAAAAACTCCGGACTACATTTGACCCCGTCCAAACATCCTTTTCAAATGCACAAAAGGCTGTCGAAGATTATGTTGAAAGTAAAATTCCTCCTGGTAAAGAGCCAGAGTTAGCCTTTGATTTAGCTGGTGGTGCTATTAATTACATTAAAAGTCAAATCGATTCGATTGGGGAATCACTTAAAGCGACGGAAAAAGACATCAATAATTTAAAAGAGGATTGGAAAAAGTTAATAGCAGATGTTGAAGCGAAGAAAAAAGCAATTGTAAATAAAACTGAAGAAGAAATTGCTAATCAAAATAAGAGAATCAAAGATAAAGAAGTTGAACGCGATAAAAAAATAAATGAGCTAAAAGAGTTTCAAAAGACAATTGAGAATTTAATCAAAGAACTATTCACTAAAATCGATGAACAAAAAAAGAGACTTCTTGAAGAAAATTCCATGCCTAAGAAATTTTTAATCCCGGAAACAGTTGCACCGATGTATCAAGAGATTAATGCAACATATTTGCCACTTTATATCACTAAATATTCTAATGAGAAACAAGAAACACGCTTTATTGTCCTTCCTGCCATTGCTTCACTGAAGGAGAAGAAAGAAATCGGTATTGACATTGGTGACAAAAAGTTACATTCAATGATTTATACATCATTTAATGAATATGTCAAGAAGAGAATTGAGGACGCATTAAGTAAAAACAAGAATTTAAGAGATAATATCGAGCGAATCATGAATGCTAATAACTTCATTAAGGAAAAGACGATAGAATCAACGATTCAAGACGGAATAAAAACTTTAGAGGCGAAAAAAGTAATCAAAGACAAAGATGCTGAAGAATTTGCACTGGCTACCATAGAAGCATTTAGAGGTGCATAGCCGGTTTTATAATTTGCTATATATCCTTGCAACGACATATAGTCGACTATCCCACTCTAAAGTAACAGGCTTCTAGAAGCGGGAGTTTTGACTATTTTATTTCATTTTTTTTTGTCGATGAACTACCTCGCCCCCCAAGAGAATCGCATTTTAGTATAAGAGCAGTGGAACTAGAAACTACATAGAAACGAAAGTAGGTCTCCTAGAAAGTCGTTTTAATGATGGAGATAATGGGACAAAGACTCTTTCCTTTATTAGAGATGTGATTTCCTTGATAAGGTCATCGAAACG
The DNA here is from genome assembly GCF_019058535.1 of Candidatus Borrarchaeum sp. NCBI lineage: Archaea > Promethearchaeati > Candidatus Borrarchaeota > Candidatus Borrarchaeia > Candidatus Borrarchaeales > Candidatus Borrarchaeaceae > Candidatus Borrarchaeum > Candidatus Borrarchaeum sp. The sequence continues at coordinate 9,821 of NZ_JAHPYX010000194.1, read as the reverse complement.
GATATTATTTCGTGATTCTCCGTCAGCCCTTGTTCGGACAGAAACTGTATTATTTTCTATTTCTTTATCACCAATAACAATTATATAGGGAATCCATTCTCGCTCTGCTTGTCGAATCTTTTTACTTAAAGTTTCATCTCGATCATCTAAGTCAACTCTAATTTTGGCACTTTCCACTTTTTGCATTAGTGTTTCACAATAGGAAACGTGACGATCTGTAATAGGAATAACTCTCACTTGAGTTGGTGACAACCATAGAGGAAACATGGGAGTTTTGCCTTTTTTCTGATCGATTGCTGCCCCCTCTAATAATGCATATACAATTCGTTCAACTGCACCAGACGGTGAACTGTGAGTAATGATTGGAAAAACCTTCTCGCCCTTCTCATTTATATAAGTGATATCATATCGTTTTGCTGACTCCACATCAATTTGAACAGTGGAGAGTGCTGCTACCTTTTTAACAAAGTCAACGAAATTAAATTCAAATTTAAGAATCCAATAAAAGTATCTGGCAGGAAATAATTCAATTAATGCAGGTTTTTTTAGTGCCTTAGCAATCAGAGTTACCAACCAATCGCGATGCTCTTCGAAAAATTCTTGACTCATACGAAATGCTGCTTCATATTCAAAGTTAAAATCAGCCATTAATGATGCTGCAAGAAAATATTGCTCTTCAAATTCTTGGAGAACTGAAGTGATATCCGCCGCACATGCATGTAAATCAGGCATTGTAAAAGCTCTCAGTCTCCTTAAAGCGACTACCTCTCCACGTTTTTCTCTTCTAAAACTCGGAGCTAGTTCATAGATTCTTAAAGGCAAGTTTTTGTAGCTAAGATTAGTATCTGCCAAAAGAAAGAACTGACCGAAATCAGAAGCGTATCGAAGGAAAAGTTCTTTATCCCCTGAATGGACACGATATTGACGTGCAGGGAACCTAGAAACTTGTTCTCTAAGTACTGGATTTTCAAGGTCATACATGAGCGGTGTATCCAAGGGCAGTGCACCGAACTCATTCACAACCTTATTATAAACATGTTCTTCAACTATATGGCGTAATGTCGTGCCCTTAGCATACCACCGCATGTTACCAGGATCAGCTCCAGGTTCATAATCAGCAAATTCATGTCGTCTCATAAGATCAATGTGTGGTGGTTTACCTTTTTCCTCTCTTTCTTTGGCAAGTTCATAAAGTAAGAAGTCCCTTAGATTCTCATGTTCCCTAAAATTAAAAGGGATTTCTGTTCTTAGTTTTCTTGATTCTCCTTCGTCTTTTATTTCGACTTTTATAAGTTGATTATCCGGAGTTAATACGTAAAAGTCGGAGGGTGGATGTTCTTCAACAATAATTTCTTCTTTTTCCTTCTGAGTGATATCTACAACTCGTAGAGTTTCTGCTCGTGGATGACCAATACAATTCACATTGAAAGCCTTATACCATCCAAATGGTGATCTTATTACATTATAGCCTTTTTCAGAGAGTAATTCACTTAAACGTTTCAAAATTTGCTTAGCTGCTGCCGGTGATGATAGTTGTGAGCTTAAGTGAGCATAAGGATAAATTACGATATTTGACTCCCCTAGTTCTTCAGCTAATTCTCGAATTTTCTCTGAAGCTTGCTCTATTGCCATTTCAGTATTTTCTTCATCAGATTTTTCTACAGAAATGAAAATAACCAGTACGCGTTCAGAAGTCTCATATTGTCCATATTCAATTTCTTCTGCATCTTTAGTCGCTTTTTGCTTCACCTCATAGCTGAAACCATTCGAATGGATTGACAATAGTTTCAAGAGATTCACCTATCTATTTTGGATAGTCGTTTTCATTAGCCTATTTAACTTTGTCGGCGGAAAGTCTTAATTATTAAATCTAAGTTGTACTCTAGTGAATCATAGGAAGAGTGTCTGAACCGTAAGATTTTTAACTTGTGCGACGAGAAGTCCCCTTGCGACAGCTGGAAGATGAAAGCCGCTAGCTTTATATTGTTTTTTGAGGTAGAAGTATTGGTAAAAGAGTCTGCGTGAAGCCCATGAAACTGACACAGAAAATTCGGATCTTTCCGACTCCTGAACAGGAAGAAGTGCTCTGGAAACTATCGGAGAAATGCAGACTCATCTATAATTTTGCCCTTGCCGAACGAAGGCACGCCTATCGACACGGCATTAAGGGCGTGAATTATCGCAAACAGCAAAACGACCTGCCAAGGATCAAAAAGCAATACCCTGAATATACTTGGGTGTATTCGAAGGTGTTACAGTATGTGTTGAGGTCATTAGCCGCCGATTATGAGTCGTTCTTTGCCCTTCGAAAAAATGGGTACGCCGAGGCCCGCTCCCCGCGATATAAAGGCAAACAGTACTTCACCACCATAGTCTATAACCAGTCAGGATTCAAGCTAGAACAAGGAACAATTTCCTTTTCCCATAACTACAATGATATCCCTTTGGGGTTCGCCCTGCCAGAAAAATTCTCTTTTGACAACACGCAGGTCAAACAGGTCGCCATCTCCGCACAACGAAATCGCTATTTTGTGACCATCACCCACCAGGTGGAAGAACCGGCCTATGTGGATAACGAGCAGTACCAGGCCATTGACTTGGGTGTTACTCACATCGTGACTGCGGTAAACTCCCAGGGAAAGTTCTTGGTAGTAAATAATCAGCGTCCAGACAAATACTGGAATCCCAAAATCGCCAGGATTCAAGCGCGGCGGGACAGGTGTAAGAAATTCAGCAACAGGTGGAAGCTCTTCAACCGTATCAAACGCAAGTACGAGCGGAAACGTGATGCACAGCTAAAAAATTTCCAGCACAAACTCAGTACGAAGTTAGTGAACAACACGAAGGCGAATACCCTTATTGTGGGCGATCTTGAGATCAAAGCGATGGCACAGTCAAAGAATGTGCCGAACTTTATAAGATCGGGATTAAACCGCGCCACACAGAACACGGGTACGCTGGGGCGGTTCGTGCATTTTCTAACCTACAAATCGAAACGAGTAGGTAAAAGATTAATAGAATTTGACGAATGCAATACCTCCCGAGAGTGTTATGTGTGTGGAAAACTTCATTATATGCCAATATGGCAGCGAGTTATGAATTGTGAGTGTGGTAACGTGATTACTAGAGACAAAAATAGTTGCGTGGTGCTCATGAAACGTTACCTATCACAGAATGCTAAGTGGACAGGCTATCAAGCATTCCTTGATAATCTGCGACAAACAGCCAAAGGTAAAACGAAAGTACCCAGTCCCAGTGATGGATATGGTTTGGAGGACTCGCAGGAAGCCCCCTCTGTCAAGGTGGGGTAGTTCACGAATCTATCTGATTTCATGTTAACCAAGTCATAGCCTATTGAAGATTTTGATTTTCGACGGTGAGAACACTGCTAAACGATAAAGAAATAACTAGAGAACGAATACGATTACAATGCTTAGGCATAAAGAGCGAAGGAATTCATAAAGGTAGAAAAGGAGGAGCTGGTCCAACTGGTGGCAGATCTATGATTTTTCCCAATGGGACACTAGGAAATGTGCCACTCAGAGGAAATTTCGTACGTAGTTCTCCTTATACGTTAAGGGAAGTTGATACAGAGGTATATGAAATCTGGCACGACTTACGTGAAGAGTCAATAATGAAAGTAGGCTTCGTTCCTAGACCAAAGTTTTATGATAAACTCACTACAGACGATATTCCGATGTGGAAGCTTTCCGCACTTCACGGCGCCGATTGCGTTGCAACAACGTTAAACAGGTATTGTTTCCTCTGGCGGAAAGGAAAACAGTGTAGGTTCTGCTCGATTGAAATGGCAATAAAATCACATAACGGGATAAGTTTAGCAATCAAGAAACCTCGGTGGTTTCGTGAAGTTGTCGTCGAAGCATACAAAGAGGGAGTCTGTAACCACATTACCTTAACTTCTGGGACACCAGGCACTCCAGACAAAGGCTGCAAATTAACAGCAGATGTTGTCAGTGAGGTAAAACGCTATGTAAATGTTCCAATTCATGGTCAGGTTGCCCCATTAGACGAAGATAAATTTCATTATTATGATATGCTCAGGGATTCAGGCCTTGATACCCTTGGAATACATGCAGATGTTATCGATCCAGAGGTCATAAAGGTCATGTGCCCTGGAAAAGAAGATTTTGGATGGGAAAAATATATCAAAGCATGGAAATATGTTGTAGAACTCTTTGGTGAAAATCAGGTTACATCATTTGTATTAGCAGGTCTCGGAGAAAGAGATGATGTTCTTATTGAAGGCATGAAAAGAATGGCCAGCATCGGTGTCATTCCATATTTGATACCATTTAGGCCCTTACCAGAAACACCTCTTGCCGATGCACGACCTCCAGATCCTGAAAGAATGATTCGACTTTTTGGAGAGTTGCAACAAATTGTTTTAGATGCAGGTCTCGATGTATTTAAGAATAAAGGTGGCTGTATGAGATGTGGGGCCTGTAGTTCCAACAGAGAAGCAATTAAGTATGGAGTTTAATTTACAAAATTTGTTTTTTTTTGAATTTTACTAGTAGCTAAGCAAGAAAGCACCACAGCTTTAGCTTGAGGTAGTTCACATTAAGACATTCAATTGGTTTAAAAGATGTTATTTTGATTTTTAGTTATAGCCTTTTTTTGAAAGCGATTGAAGTAACAAATAAATAGCACGAAAATAAATCAGGAATTGGAGAGAAATTAATGACAACACACGAGAAAAGTAAGTTTCAATCACTTTCCGAACTGTTAGAAAAATTAAATGAAAAGGGAAATTTTGATGCGAGCGCTATTGCCAGTGAAGATGGTCTTGTCATGGCAGAACACATCCGTAATAACCTCAGCAGAGAAGCTTTAGCAGCAGTTTCTGCCCTTGTTTATGCTATGGGACAAAGAACCCAAGATTATCTAAAACTAAAGAAGATTTATGGTATTGGTTTTGATTCACCTTTGGGTCGTATTTATTTTCGTCCAATTGCTATCCGTGAAGATAAGAGAAAAACGAATTTGATATTAACAGTAATTGGAAACAATTCGACCCCTAGTTTTAAAGAAAGGCTTAATATCTTATTATTTAAACGTTCTTTGGTTGAAACGCTTTTAGATTGGGCAAAACAATCCATAATTCAAATATTCAATGAATCTACTATCTAAAATACTTTAATTTTGCCTAACTTAGCTTTGAATGAACTTATAGTCAATTGAAATTTCGGATTTGGATTATTTGTAGTCATTCTTTCAAGCAATTTCTTTTGCGTTTAGCACTTTCTTCTGATATTATAACATACCTCTCCTAAGATTCAATAAAATCTTATTCGAAACAACAAAAATGTTTAACAACTGACTTTAATTACATCGTGATAATCAATAATTCAGAGAAGGGAAATGTTTATGGAAATTCAAAGTTTCCTTGAAGAAATCGTCGGAGAGCAATATGTACTTGCTGAAGACTTCGAAAAGATTGTTTATTCGAGAGATGCAAGTATTGAGCCACCAATATTGCCAGATTATGTCGTAAGACCGAAAACTATTGAAGAAATTCAAAAAATCGTAAAATTGATTAATTCGGCATCCCATAGACACCCAATTCATATCAGATGCTCTTCAACAGCTTATTGGGGAGGTGGTGTACCTACTAAGGGAGGCATTATCCTTGATTTAAGCAGAATGAATAAAATCATAGAAATAAACGAGGATACACAATGCGTCACGGTAGAGCCAGGTATCACGTTTGGTGAATTATTTGCAGCCTTGGAACAGAAAGGATACAGAATAGGCGAACGCCCAGAATCTGCATACTCTGCTTGTGTAGGAGGGCATGTTGCATCAATGGGTGCTGGTTTGGGACAATATATCTTTGGAAATCAAGGAGATCAGGTAACAGGATTAAATGTTGTGTTACCTGATGGTACACTCTTAACTACAGGGTCTGGTGCCCTTGAAAATACTCCAAAATTTACCAAATGGATATTCGGCCCTGATCTTTCAGGCTTATTTATTGGTTCAGAGGGAGTCCTAGGAGTTATTGTTGAGGTCACATTGAAACTTTATCCACTTCCAAGAGCTATGACATTTGCTACTTTTGCCTTCGAGAATATTGAAGACGCCATAGAAGCTGTGTATCAAATTCAAAGAGGACCATTTTCGATCCAATATTTATCCTGTTTTGAAGGCGCCAGTTTTGTTAAAACATATCCGCAACTTGATTGGGGAAGCAAAGCTAAGCATGGCATTGTATTAACAATAGTGATTGAAGGTAGGAGTAAAGAAGATGCAGCCATTCAAAAAGAAGAGATAACACAAGAAGCGTTTAGACACCGCGGGGAAGATTTGGGGGAGGCATTTGCACGTGATATTTTCTGGAAAAATCGATATAACTGGGCAGTAACGCGAACACTTCGAAAAGGTCTGAGAACAATTATTTTATTTCGCGTTCCAACGAAAAAAATACCCCTATTCTGGGAAGAAACCCGTACTATCGGTGATCAGTTTGATCTCAAAATTGGACGGAGCTGCCAAGCAAGAAGTCGCCATTTTATTAGTTATCATCCCTCAATTCGCTATTCAGAAAAGACTCCTGAAATATGGGAAAAGGTCAAAGAATGTAAAAATGCGCTATACCTACGATTTATCGAACTAGGTGGAATGCCATGTCGATTACCTGGACAATTGCCTGAATCTATTACACATAAATTCAAACACTACCTATTATTTCTTAGAAGACTAAAAACATGTATCGACCCCAATAATATTTTTTCATCAAGCAAAATAGTTGGGTTGTAGAAAATTGCTTATATCGAAACCAGAAGTTCTTACTGATGCACTATATAAGTGCGGACGATGCTCTTATTGTAGAGGATGTAATGCAGAAACACCAATCATCTGTCCAGCCTATGAACTTACAGATAAACTTGAAACAGTTTCTCCTAAAGGACGATTACAGATTGCAAGACGTCTTTTTGAAGGATCTATACAGCCCAGTAAAGAACTCTCAGAAGCTTTCTTTTTATGTCCTCTATGTGGAGATTGTCGAGATAAGTGTATTGAGGGGATAGATACTACGGAAGTATTTGAAGTTATACGAGAAGTATTAGTTAAAGAAAATGCCGGAATAGATACTCATTCAAAGTTTATGGGGTCAATAGTCGAAAACAATAATCCCTATTTCGAACCGCATGAAAAGCGATTAGCATGGTTGCCAAAACAGCTCTCACCAAGTAATCCAATGACACCAGAATATGCTTATTTTGTTGGATGTACCTCTGCTTACCGAAGGCAACCAATAGCAGTAGCTACCACGGAAATCCTCCAGACAGCGAAAGTGAAATTCACTTTTATGGACGAAGTTTGTTGTGGGTCACCTTTACTAAGAACTGGTCATAAAGAGGTTGCCAAGAAACTTGCGAAAAAAAACATTGAGACGACCAAAAAAACTGGCGTTAAAAAGGTCATCACCAGTTGTGCTGGATGTTATAGGACGCTTAAAAAGGATTATCCAATACTTCTTGAGCAAGAACTTCCATTCGAAGTGATTCATTCAGCAGAGCTACTCGCAGAATTAATTAAAGACGATCAATTAGAACTTTCAGAAGGCACGCCGATGAAGGTGACATATCACGATCCTTGTCACCTAGGGAGACATGTAGGGGTATACGAGCCTCCAAGGGACGTTTTAAAACACATTCCAAATCTCAAATTTATTGAGATGACTGAAAATAGAAATAACGCACTTTGTTGTGGTGCGGGAGGAGGGTTTAGAGCGGGATATAAAGACCTGTCAATTGATTTAGCGGCTTTACGTGTGTCTCAAGTTAAAAATATAGATGCAGAAATTCTCTCCTCATCATGCCCATTCTGTCATTACAATCTCGAACTAGGACGAGATAAAATAGATAAAAACATAAAAATCGCAGATATTACGGAACTAATAGCAAGGCGACTTCTTTAGCAAGGATGACGTTAATTATGACCGAAACGGATTTGTGGCTTCAAAAACTACAAGATGAGGATTCAAAGGTAAAAGAAGGTGCAGTATATGCTCTGGGTGAACTCGGTGACACAAGTGCTGTAGAGCCACTGATTATTATGCTCGAAGATCCTTCGTCTGATGTTCGAAAAAGTGCTGCGGTAGCATTAGGTTGGTTGAAAGACATACGAGCCGTAGATCCTCTTTTAAATTACCTCAAGAAGGCTCAAACAAGCGAGTTCAGTTCAATAACCTATGCACTCAGCGAATTAAAAGATAAGAAGGCTGTTGAACCGCTAATTCAAATAGCGCTTGGATCGGATTCTCAACAGATACGCAAACCGTGTATTCGTGCACTAGGTAAATTGAATGATAAACGAGCGATAATCCCATTTTTAGAAATTCTTTCAAACAAAGAAGCAAGAGATTTTCATATTTTCACTAATGAAACGCTTGACAGAATGTTAGATGACGAAGGAATTAAAACGCTTATCCAAGCGTTTGATTGTTCAAATGATGCTGTAAAATGGATTGCATCAAGAAAATTAAGGGAATTAAGCGAAAAAAGTTATGAGCCGCTGATCCAGGCTATAAAGGAAGGAAGTGGAGATATCAGAAAACATTCTATCATAACAATTGCAGAAATGAAAGAAATAAAGGATATTGAGTTCCTTAATCAATTTATTGAAGATGAAAACCTGAAATATCATATAGCAATCGCCTTTGGAAAGCGTGGTAATACAAGAGCATTAGAAATCTTAATTGCGGGGCTTACACACCTTTCAGCATGGGTAAGAGAACATTCGGCTTTGGCTTTAGGCATAATAAAGGATAGAAAAGCCTTTGATGCGCTAATTATAGCATTGAAGGATACAGAACGAGAAGTTCGTGCGGCTGCTGCGTTTGCTCTTGGTGAACTAAAAGATGAAAAGGCTATCGATCCATTAATTCAAGCTATGATTTCTGAAAAGGGTGAGGATTGGTATACAAAAGGAGCTTTTGTTCGGGAAACTATTGCTAAAGCGCTTGGAGAAATAGGTGGCCACGCTTCAAAACCGCTTTTAACAATCTTTGAAGAAAGTAAAGATTGGAACCTTCGTTTTATTGCTGCTGTGGCTTTAGCAGCAATGAAAAACCATGTCGGAATAAATTACTTAGTTCGAGGGTTGCTGCAGGGTACCTTATTTTTGCAATATGCGTGTCGTAGGATAATCAAAGAATTGGTCAAGGAAAATAAGATTTCGCCAGAACTACTCAAAAAACACCAATGGAGTTTCAGATGGGAATAACAGCACTTAATTATCTGATGGTTTTCTCTGCATCTCATGAATACCTTCTAATTAATTATCTCCAAAAACCTTAAAAGAACGGGGTTCAATTCATACCACCGCTGACGCAGTATGGTATTCTTAAGCCTTTATGTAAGTTCATCTCTTACATCATGCTGCTTTGTGCGAAGAAAAATGGTTCCTCTCTGAAAAAATCGCTATAAAGTGATTTTTTATGACTGACTTAGAAAAATTGCTACAGAGATTAAACGATAAGGACTCTAGGAGAAGGGAAGAGGCACTGTACGCCTTGGGTGAACTTGGTGATATACGTGCTGTAAAGCCACTGATTGATATACTCAAAGATCCTTCGATCCGATTGCGAAAAGGTGCTGCTGTGGCGTTAGGTTGGCTGAAAGATAAAAGGGCTGTTGATCCTCTTTTAAAGTATCTTAAAACGGCTCAGGCGAGTGAGTTCAGTTCAATAACCTATGCACTCAGCGAATTAAAAGATAAGAAGGCTGTTGAACCGCTAATTCAAATAGCGCTTGGATCGGATTCTCAACAGATACGCAAACCGTGTATTCGTG